>NZ_JAACGC010000002.1:0-133854 GCF_029237385.1 Aeromonas sp. 1HA1 | reverse complement strand
CTTGATCAGCTGTTGGGTGAGGGTGCCGAGATCTTTTTCAGACTTGATGTCTTTTGCCAGCTCAGCGGCGAGTGCTTTGAGTTTGTCTTGGTCCATTTGCTTACCCACGAAGGTATCCTTTTGAAAAAATTACTTATTCGTGGGCGGTTACACAATTGGATTTACAGGCTCCCGGTGTTTTGTTTTCCGCCATCAGCTCGGATCTCTTCGCGCACCGCAACAATCGGCTCCCCTTTTTATAATCGCCCTGTTACCATCACTATAAAGCGGTCAATAGTTTTCAAACCATTGACTTAAAAAGACTAAGCTTGAGTGAAACACAATAAATTGCGCAACCATGGTGGGGCTGATATGGGCGCATCAGAACAGACGAATTTGAACAACGTGGCATCTCAGGATTCATCCGTCCCACGCGCGGACGGCAAGTACAAGCGCAAACGTCGTCCTTGGTGGCGCTGGTTGTTCTGTTTTCTCTTTTTGCTGTGCCTGGCTGCTGTGATCGCCCTGGTTGGCTATGAGATGCAGACGTCCAGGCTGCAGTCGCAGGAGATCTCTCGCTATGCTGCCAAGCTGACCTATCAAGTCGAGCCGGGTCCCAGCAAACAGATAGCCTTCCCCGACGATGGCCCCTTCGACAAGCGGCTCGGTTACGTGCTGCTACCCATGATGCAAGAGCGCTTGTTGCAACGGGGTTATCAGGTCAGCGAGCAGGTGCATTTTTCCGATTCACTTTATGACTACGCCAGTCGTGGCTTCTTCGTTCCCTATACAGAGAAGGTTCAGGCCGGACTGACGCTGCATGACTGCCGGGCCGAGCCCTTCTATCAGTTCAAATATCCGACCCACTATTATCCGGATTTTGCTTCCATCCCACCGCTGGTCATACAGTCGCTGCTGTTCATTGAGAACCGTGATCTGTTGAGCAACGAGCAACCGCTGGCGAACCCTGCGGTAGATTGGCCCCGTTTTGCCAAGGCGGCCATGTCCCAGGTCGGCAAGGCGCTGGATATGCAGGATCAGTCCGCTGGCGGCAGCACCTTGGCCACTCAGGTCGAGAAGTATCGCCACTCACCGGACGGTCTGACGCTGTCTCCCACCGAGAAGATCCGCCAGATGGCCTCGGCCAGCGTGCGTGCCTATCGCCTGGGTCCCAAGACGCTGGAGGCTCGCAAGCTGGTAGCCTGGGCCTACCTCAACTCGGTACCGCTCTCCGCCGCCCCCGGCTATGGCGAGGTGCATGGCTTGGGTGATGGCCTCTGGGTCTGGTTTGGTGCCAATGTGGACGAGGTCAATCGTCTGCTGGATCCGGCCCGCAACCAGGATGCGCCACTTGCAGAGCAAGGGCTTGCCTTGCGTCAGGTGGTCTCGCTGATGATTGCTCACCGTCGCCCCTCCTACTATCTGGCACAGGGACGTGATGCACTGGCGACCCTGACCGACAGCTATCTGCGCCTGTTTGTGCAGGAGGGGATGATCACGCCGCCATTGATGGAGGCTGCTCTCAAGGCCAAGATCGGTTTCCGCGACTTTCTGCAGTCCCCCGCGATGACCAAGGTCAACAACAACAAGGGTCTGCAGGTCGCGCGCACTCGCCTGAGCCGTCAGCTCGGGGTGCAGTTGTATGATCTGGACCGGATGGATCTGACCGCAGACACCAGCCTTAACATGCCGCTGCAAAACGAGATTTCTCGCTACCTGCAACAGCTGGCAGACCCCGCTATCGCTGCCCAGGTCGGTCTGTTTGGTGAGCGCCTGCTCTCGCCGGAGAAGACGGGGGACGTGCGTTACAGCTTCACCCTGTTCGAGAGGTCGCCGGAAGGCTTCAAGGTACGGGTGCAGACTGACAACACAGATCAGCCGTTCGATATCAACGAGGGCAGCAAGCTGGAGCTGGGATCTACCGCCAAGTTGCGGGTACTGACCACCTATCTGGAGATAGTGTCCGAGTTGCACGATCGCTATGCGGACATGTCGGCGGAGAGCCTGCGCAAGATCGAGGTATCAAATCAGGACAACATCAGGCGCTGGGCTGTCTCCTATCTGATGACTGCCAAGGACAAGAGCCTGCCACCTATGCTGGAGGCTGCGCTGGATCGCAAGTATTCCGCTAGTCCGAACGAAGGTTTCTTCACCGGAGGTGGCATGCATACCTTCAACAACTTCCGTCGTGAGGATAATGGTCGCATTCCCGCGATCCGTGATGCACTGCGCGAGTCCATCAACCTGCCGTTTGTGCGGCTGATGCGCGATATCGTGCGCTACAGCTTCTATCGGGAGGGCAACCGTGCCCAGCTGCTCAAGGATGACAAGGATCCGCGCCGTACCGAGTATCTGGCCAAGTTCGCCGATAAAGAAGGCCAAACCTATTTGCTGCGCTTCTGGCGTAAGTATCGTGGCAAGACCCCCGAGGAGCAGCTGGATACCTTCCTGGATGGTCTCAAGCCGAGCGCGGTGCGTCTGGCTGCGGTTCACCGCTACCTGATGCCGGAAGCTGATGAAGCGGCTTTTGCTGCCTTCCTGGCCAAGCGCCTGCCGCGTGACAAGCTGAGCGACCGGCGGATAGAGCAGCTCTATACCAGCTATGGTCCCGGCAAGTATTCGCTGCCGGATCAAGGCTACATAGCCCGTGTTCACCCGCTGGAGCTGTGGCTGCTCTCCTACCTCAAGGAGTTCGACAAGGCGACCTTTGCCGATGCGGTCGAAGCCAGCCGTGACGAGCGCCAAGAGGTATACAGCTGGTTGTTCAAGACCCGTCACCGCAGTGCCAGGGACAGCCGTATCCGCACCATGCTGGAGGTCGAGGCCTTCCTCGACATTCACCAACGCTGGGCCAGAGTGGGCTACCCGTTTGATCACCTGGTCCCCTCGCTGGCGACTGCCCTGGGTAGCTCTGGTGACAGACCCGCAGCACTGGCCGAGCTGATGGGGATCATCCAGAACGGGGGTATTCGTGCGCCGACCCTGCGTATCGAGCACCTCTCGTTCGCCAAGGGAACGCCGTTCGAGACAGCGTTTGAACCACTTCATACCGAAGGCACCCGGGTGCTGCCGGCCGAGGTCGCGACCGCGTTGCGCAATGCGCTGTCGCAGGTAGTGGAAGGGGGAACGGCAAGACGCATCGCCGGAGCCTTTGCCCTGCCGGATGGTACAGTCCTGCCGATGGGAGGCAAGACGGGCACGGGTGACAACAGGATCGAAACGGTCGGTCGTTATGGCAACGTGACCAGCTCGCTGGCACGCAACCGCACCGCGACCTTTGTCTTCTTTCTGGGGGAGGATCACTTCGGTACGCTGACCGCCTATGTGCCGGGCAGCCAGTCTGATAAGTTCCGCTTCACCTCTGCCCTGCCGGTACAGGTGCTCAAGGGGATGGCGCCACTGCTGATGCCTTATCTGCACCCCGGTACCCATACCCAGTGCATCGCGAGCAACTAGCGCGCAAAGTAGTATAAGAAACGGGGCCAATGTGGCCCCGTTTTATGCTGTGTCGATTGTTGCTCTCCATGCGGCGTGAGCCATCACTTACAGCAGGTTTTCGATTTCACCGCGCAGGTACTGGTACATTTCGCGATAGGCGACGGGCGGTTTGTTCAGTTCCCGTTCCTTGTTGGCGGAACGGATCAGCTGACGCAGCTTCTGGCGGTCCAGCTCATGAAACTGGGACATCAGCTCGTTCAAGGCGCTGTCACCCTCGCTGATCAGGCGCTCACGCCACTGCTCCAGACGATGCAGGCGGGCATTCACGGTGGAGTGGCGGTTCTTGATGATGGAGAGCGCTTCTTCGATCGGTTCGATATCACGGCTGCGCATCAGACGGCCGATGAACTGTAAATGGCGACGGAAGGACTCATCTTTCTTGGGCTTGAGTTTGCGGCCCAGCTCGACGGCATCTGCAAGCTCTTCATCCAAAGGGATTTTTTCCAGCTCGCTGTGGCTCAGGGCGACTATCTCCGCGCCCAGTTTCTGCAGCGCTTCCGCATCGCGCTTGAGCTGGGTCTTGCTGGGGCCCCAGTCTTCCAACTCGTTGTCGTCTTGATATTGACTCATCGGTCTCTTGATTCCTGTCATTCACGTTGGTGGATATGTTACCAGCTTCTCCCGCTGGGCGCAGGGGTCTGATATGCTTAGCCCCCTTTCCTTCCTTCATACAGATGTGAGTTATGGATCAGCAAGACCAAATTCGCCAGGATCAAGCCCATCTCGAGGCCGTCGTTGCCGAGGCACTGGAGATAGCCAAGGGACTGGGGGCCTCGCTGGCCGAAGTCTCCATCAGCAAGCAGACCGGGTTGTCGGTGAACACCCGCGGTTGTGAACTGGAAAGTATCGAATTCAACAAGGATGGTGCCCTTGGCATTGCTGTCTATCGAGATGGCTGCAAGGGATCTTCCTCGACAACCGATCTGGGTAAGCCCGCCATCCGCGCCGCCGTCGAAGCCGCCATGGAGATAGCCCGCCACACCTCGCCCGATGACTGTGCCGGCCTGGCTGATGCTGGCCTGCTGGCCTGGGATGCCCCCGATCTGCAACTGTGCCACCCCATAGAGCTGGATCCACAGCGCGGCATCGAGCTGGCCATCGAGTGTGAGCGACTGGCGCTCGGTCGTGATGCCCGCATCAAGCATTCCGACGGGGCCGGTTTTTCCAGCCACCTCGGCATCAAGGTCTATGGCAACAGCCACGGCTTCGTCAAAGGCTATGCGGCGTCACGCAACTCCCTGAGCTGTGTGCTGATCGGCGAGCAGGATGGCGACATGCAGCGGGATTACGGCTACTCCTCCAGCCGTACTCTCGACGGGCTCTGGAGCCCGCAGCGTATCGCTGACGAGGCGGTGGAACGCACCGTCTCCCGCCTCGGCGCTCGCAAGATCTCCACCCGTCATGCTCCCGTGCTGTTTCACCCCGACACGGCTGCCGGCCTGTGGGGCCATCTGGTGATGGCCATCAGCGGTGGCAACCTCTATCGCAAGTCGAGCTTCCTGCTGGACAAGCTGGGCAAGCAGATCTTGCCCGAGTGGCTCACCATTCAGGAGTTCCCCCACCTGCTGGGCGGGCTGGCCAGTACGCCGTTCGATGGGGAAGGGGTCTGCACCCGCGACATGGACATAGTACGCAACGGCGAGCTGATGAGCTGGCTGCTCACCTCCTACTCGGCCCGCAAGCTGGGACTGACCACCACGGGCCATGCCGGTGGTATCCACAACTGGCAGGTCTCCAGCACGGGTCAGAATTTCCAGGAGATGCTCAAGGAGTTGGGCACTGGCCTGCTGGTGACCGAGCTGATGGGGCAGGGGGTCAATATCGTCAATGGCGACTACTCCCGTGGCGCCGCCGGCTTCTGGGTCGAGAATGGCGAGATTGCCTACCCGGTTGAGGAGATCACGATAGCTGGCAATCTGACCGAGATGTTCAGCCATATAGTGGCGGTGGGCAGTGACGAGGATGAGCGCTCCAGCCTCAAGACCGGCTCCGTGCTGGTCGAAAACATGAAGCTGGCGGGCCATTGATCCCCTCTTGGTTCGCTCTGAACTGATGCAATGAAAAAGGCCCCCTCGCCAACGCGAGGGGGCCTTTTTATCAGCCTGCGATCAGGGCGCTATCAGCCCTTGATGCGTTCGATGCGGCCACCCAGGGCCTGCAGCTTGTGCTCTATGTCTTCGTAGCCACGGTCGATGTGATAGATACGGTCGACTATGGTGGAGCCTTCGGCCACGAAGCCGGCCAGTACCAGACTGGCGGAGGCGCGCAGGTCGGTCGCCATCACCTGGGCACCCTTGAGTTGCTCGGTGTCACGGCAGATGGCTACATTGCCCTGCAGTTCGATGTCTGCGCCCATCCGTACCAGTTCAGGTACGTGCATGAAGCGATTCTCGAAGATGGTTTCTGTGACCATGCCGGTACCCTTGGCGACAGCGTTCAGTACGGTGAACTGTGCCTGCATGTCGGTCGGGAAGGCCGGATAGGGGGCTGTCTTGATGGTGACAGGCTTGAGGGTACGACCCGTCATGTCGAGGCTGATCCAGTCAGCACCCTTCTCGATCAGTGCACCCGCTTCCTCCAGCTTGACCAGCACGGCTTCCAGCAGGGAGGGATCTGTCTTGCGGCAGGTGATCTTGCCGCCGGTAACCGCTGCGCCCACTAGGAAGGTACCGGTTTCGATGCGATCAGGCTGCACGCTGTAGTCGCCACCGTGCAGGCGCTCGACGCCATCGATGGTCAGGGTGTCAGTGCCTGCGCCCTGGATCTTGGCGCCCAGGGTGATGAGGAAGTTGGCCAGATCGACCACTTCCGGCTCACGGGCGGCGTTTTCGATCACGGTGCGACCTTCTGCCAGGGTCGCGGCCATCATCAGGTTCTCGGTACCGGTGACGGAGACCATGTCCATCAGGATGTGAGCACCCTTGAGGCGACCATCGACACGGGCCTTGATGTAGCCATCTTCGATGGTGATCTTGGCACCCATCAGCTCCAGGCCGTGGACGTGGAGGTTCACCGGACGGGCACCGATGGCGCAACCGCCGGGTAGGGAGACATCCGCAGCCCCGAAACGGGCGGCCAGTGGGCCCAGCGCCAGGATGGAGGCGCGCATTGTTTTCACCAGATCGTAGGGGGCGACGTGGTTGTTCACTGCACCGGTCAGCACGGTCACGTTACCGTTGACCTTGGTGGTGGCGCCCAGCATCTCCAGCAGCTTGATGGTGGTACCCACATCTTTGAGGCGCGGCACGTTGGAAAGGTGGATCTCCTCATCACACAGCAGAGTGGCGAACAGGATAGGCAGGGCGGCGTTTTTGGCGCCAGAGATGGTCACTTCGCCGTTGAGAGTACAACGACCATCAATTTTAAATTTGTCCATTTACTTAGATACCAAATCAGGAGGGCAATAGGAATTTACGTTCGCGCTTCCACTCGGCATCGGTAAAGGCCTTGATAGAGAGTGCGTGAATGGCATTGCTGGCGATCTTGTCCATCAGCGGGGCATAGATGGCCTGTTGCTTCTTGACCCGGCTCATACCGTCAAACATGTCACCGACGGCGATCACTTGGTAGTGACTACCGTCCCCTTTGACATGGACTTCGGACAATGGCAGAGCCTCGAGGAGTATCGCTTCAATTTCAGAGACTTGCATTATGCGTCCTCAGTTGTGAGCGGGGTTGACTGAAACAGTCCGGCCACCCCGTACAGGTTGGCCAGGGTATAAAAATCAGTGGAGGCGCCCACCAGTTGCGGTGTAGCGCCTCGTGCCAATGCGGCCTTGGCCCATTTGACCAGCAGGGCCAGCCCGGCGGAGTCCAGAGTGGTGACCTCACTCAGCTCGAGCCGATCTTCCTGCCACCAGTCGGCGCGGTGTTGCCACAGTTCAACGACCTGGGGGGCCTGCAGCTCGCCGCTCAGTCTCATGACTTAATGACCAGCGGCTTGGCATTGTGGGCGCGCAGCTGGGCGATCACTGCATCTATGCCGTTCCGGCGAATGAGGCCGCCCAGCTCGTTCTGCTTGGCAGAAAGCAGGCTGATCCCTTCGGCGACCATGTCGAAGGCTTTCCATTCGCCGGTCTTGTTGTTCTTGCGTAGCTTGAACTCGAGGAATATGTCCGGTTTGCCGGTCTCTTTCACGCTGACGTTGACGGCGGTGATGTTGCTGTCACCCGGCGTATTGCCCGGCTCGATCTTGATGGTCTGCTTGTCGAAGTGGGCGAGCGCATCTGCGTATGAGCTCACCATGTACTCGGTGAATACCTCGACGAAGGCGTCACGCTGGGCCGGGGTGGTCTGCTTGATCTGGTTGCCGAGCACCTTGTAGGCGGCGAAGCGGTTGTCCACGTAGGGCAGCAGCTCTTCACGTATGATTACCCGCAGGTGATCCGGATTGCTCTTCACCAGGGACTTGTCCGCCTTCAGGCGGGCAAAGGTCTGCTTGGCGGCTGCGTCCACCAGAGCATAGGGATCGGTGGCATTGGTGGCGTGAGCGACCAGGGAAAACAGCATGCTGGTCATCAGGCCCAGCAGCAGGGCGATCTTCTTGAACATGGTTACTCCTTACTTGGTGTCGGAAGACTGGCTGTAGAGGAATTTGCCAATCAGTTCTTCCAGCACAATGGCGGATTTGGTGTCTTCAATCATGTCGCCATCCTTGAGCATGCTGGTCCCCATCTCCTCGTCGGTGAAGCCCGGCATCAGGCCAATGTACTGTTCCCCAAGCAGCCCCGAGGTCAGGATGGAGAGGGTGCTGGTTTCGGAAAACTCACCGGCACTCTTTTGCATCTGCATGGAGACGACAGGCACCTGGTTTTTGGTGTCCAGAGTGATGTCGCTGACCCGACCGACGACGACGCCACCGACCTTGACGGGTGAACGTACTTTCAGGCCGCCGATATTATCGAAATGGGCGCGCAGGGTATAGGTTTCTCCTTCCGGTTTGAAACTCAACCCTGCTACTTGCAGTGCCAACGCCAGAATGGCACCGATGCCGGCCAGCATGAAGGCGCCAACCAGGAATTCTACTTTGCTGAACTTCATCTTTACCTTATCCAAACATGACTGCGGTGAGTATAAAATCCAGGCCGAGCACGGCCAGGGAGGAGTGGACCACGGTACGGGTTGTGGCCTGACTGATCCCGGCCGAGGTCGGCTTGGCATCATAACCGTTAAAGAGCGCAATCCAGGTGACAACCAGTGCGAAGATCACGCTCTTGATCGCCCCTTGCATGATGTCATCCTGCCAGTCGACGGAGGCCTGCATGGCGGACCAGAAGCCCCCTTCGTCAACCCCCAGCCAATCCACACCGACCAGCTTGCCGCCGAAGATGCCGATCAGGCTGAACATGAAGGCCAGCAGCGGCATGCTGATGACCCCGGCCCAAAAACGGGGAGCCACCACCCGGCGCAGCGGGTCCACCGCCATCATTTCCAGGCTGGAGAGCTGCTCGGTGGCCTTCATCAGGCCGATCTCGGCGGTGAGGGCCGAACCGGCGCGGCCGGCAAACAGCAGTGCCGTCACGACCGGGCCCAGTTCCCGCAACAGGGAGAGGGAAACCAGCGGGCCCAGGCTCTGCTCGGCGCCGAAGTCCTTCAATACGTTGTAACCCTGCAACGAGAGCACCATGCCGATGAAGAGACCTGATACCAGTATGATGGCAACGGACTGTACGCCCACCACATACAGCTGCTGAAGCAGCAGGGGGAAGTGCTTGCGCGGCTCGGGTTTGCCCGCCAACGCATGAAACAGCATGATGGTCGCGCGGCCGATGGAGCTGATGACACGCACTCCGACCCGGCCCAGCTTGCTTACTTGGCTTATCAACATCACAGATCCTGTAGCAGGTCGCCTGCCGGAAAATGGAACGGAACAGGACCGTCGGGCAATCCTTGCAGGAACTGCTCGACTTCGGGATTGTGCTCCTCGCGCAACTGATCCGGCGTGCCGTGTGCCACCACCTTGCGGTTGGCGATGATATAGGCGTAGTCGGCTATGCTCAGCACCTCTTTCACGTCGTGGGTGACGATGACGGAGGTGATGCCGAGGGCGCCGTTCAGTTCCTTTATCAGCTTGACCAGCACCGCCATTGTGATGGGGTCCTGGCCGACGAACGGCTCGTCATACATGATGAGGTCCGGGTCCAGCGCGATGGAGCGTGCCAGCGCTGCGCGGCGGGCCATGCCGCCGGAGAGTTCGGACGGCATCAGTTTCGCTGCGCCACGCAGACCGACTGCCTGCAACTTCATCATGACGATGGTGTGGATCAGCTCCTCCGGCAGGCCGGAGTGCTCCCGCAGCGGGAAGGCGACGTTGTCGTAGACCGTCATGCCGGTAAACAGGGCGCCGCTCTGAAACAGCATGCTCATCCGCTTGCGCACCTCGTACAGGCGGGAGCGGGAGAGGGTGGGAATATCTTCCCCGTCAAACAGGATATGACCGGACTCAGGTTTGAGCTGGCCGCCGATCAGCCGCAGCAAGGTGGTCTTACCTATGCCGCTGGGGCCCATGACCGCAGTGACCTTGCCACGGGGAATGGTCAGGTTGATCCCGTCGTATAACAGCCGATCTCCGTGACTGAAGGTCAGGTCGGAGATGGTGATCAGGTCATTGTTCAAACAATTGTCCATCCGGTGTAAATGAAGAGCGAATTTTATGGGCTAGTCTAGGTCTAAGCAACAGCAAGGAACAACTATTGAACAGCCTGGCTTCCCAAAAGCGCGACAGTTTTTTGTAACCAATTGTGCTTCTTTTAGGACCGAGAAGTATCCGATTCGCTTATCTCGACAGACTTTTTTATAATCCCGCAGCAAATTTCGGCCCGGAGCTGTGCCTTTATGTCTGTAAAGTCTGAAAAAGTGTCTGAACTGTTCGATTTTCGTCGCAGCGCCCGTACCGTGCTGGACATTGAAAAACAAGCGATTGATGGACTCTATCAGTACCTGAATGATGCCTTCGATCAGGCGTGCAACCTGGTGCTGCGCTGCAGTGGCAAGATAGTGGTCACCGGCATGGGCAAGTCAGGTCATGTCGGGAGCAAGATTGCCGCCACCCTGGCCAGCACCGGTACCCCCGCCTTCTTCCTTCACCCTGGCGAAGCCAGTCATGGGGATCTGGGGATGATCTCCAGCGGGGATCTTATCATCGCCATTTCCAACTCGGGCGAGAGTGACGAGATCCTGGCCCTGCTGCCGGTGCTCAAGCGCCGTGGCATCCAGTTGATCTGCATGACAGGCAACCCCGCCTCCACCATGGCCAAGGAAGCGAACGTGCACCTGTGCGTGCGGGTCGAGAAGGAAGCGTGCCCGCTCGGGTTGGCGCCCACCTCCAGCACCACGGCCACGCTGGTGATGGGGGACGCACTGGCGGTTGCCCTGCTGGAAGCCCGCGGTTTCACTGCTGATGACTTCGCCCTTTCTCACCCGGGCGGGTCGCTGGGCAAGCGGCTGCTGCTGCGGGTCGGTGACCTGATGCACCGCGGCGAGCTGTTGCCCCGGGTGGGGATAGACGCCACCATCAGCCAAGCGCTGCTGGAAGTGAGCCGCAAGGGGTTGGGGATGACGGCGATCGTCGACGCAGCTGGCCAGCTGGCTGGACTCTTTACCGATGGTGACCTGCGCCGCATTCTGGATCTGCAAGTGGATATCCATCACACCCCGATCGCAAAGGTGATGACGACCAACTGTGTTACCGTAGGACCCGAGATGATGGCGGCAGAAGCTGTCAAACTGATGGAAACCAGGAAAATCAACGGATTACTGGTGGTGGATGAGGACAAGCGCCTGCTGGGCGCCTTCAACATGCACGACCTGCTGAAAGCCGGAGTAATTTGATGCAAAACGTACCGACCCTCTATGGTCCGGTGACGCGCAGCCAGTATGACAGGGCGGCGCAGATCCGCCTGCTGGTGTGTGATGTGGATGGTGTTCTCTCCAATGGCCTCATCTACATGGGCAATGATGGCGAAGAGCTGAAGACCTTCTGTACCCGCGATGGTGCGGGCATACGGGCGCTGCTAAATGCCGGGATCGAGATCGCCATCATCACGGGGCGCAACTCTCGCATCGTCAGCGATCGGATGAAGAGCCTGGGTGTGCAGCATCTGGTGCAGGGGGCGGATCAGAAGCTGCCCCACTTCGAAGCACTGCTGGCCAGGCTGGGACTGACGCCGGAACATGCCGCCTATATGGGGGATGACACCATAGATCTGCCGGTGATGCAGGCCTGTGGCCTCGGCATCGCTGTGGCCGATGCCCATCCACTGGTGCTGAGTCGTGCCGATATGGTGACCCGTCTTGGCGGTGGCATGGGTGCTGTGCGCGAGGTGTGCGACCTCATACTGCAGGCGCAAGAGCTGGGTGAGTATCAGCCAGAGGCCTCGGTATGAGCAGACAGACGCTGCTGTTCGCCCTGCTGTTTTTGGTGGCGCTGGCCGCCTGGCAGCTCGGCGATATCGAGCTGGTGCCGGAGCCGCCCACTGAGGTCGAGAACTATCAGCCGGACTTCACCGCCAAGAATCTGGTCACCACCCGCTTTGACGCCGATGGGCGGCGCACCGAGCGGCTGGAGTCCGAGTATGCGGAGTATTACCAGATCCTCGAACAGGCCACTTTCAACAAGCCGGTGGTCTACATGTTTGACAAGCAGGGTGAGGCCGAGTGGAAAGTCACGGCCGATACTGGCGTACTCAACACAGATGACAATGTGATCCTGCGGGACAAGGTGCATCTGGACGGTCTGCTGCCCACCTCCTTCATCTCCACGCTGGATACCCCCTATCTGGAGCTGGATCTGGTGACCCAGAACGTGAGAAGCAATCAAAAAGTCAGCATAGTAGGTAAGGATTTCCAGACCGAGGGCGTTGGCCTGAAGGGTCATCTGGAACGTCAATATTTTGAATTACTGGATCAGAGCCATGCCATCTATTTCAATGAAAAACGTTAATCTGGCCCTCGCGGCCCTCGCGGCCCTGCTGCTGTGCGGCACCGTGAGTGCCAAAGAGTCCGACTTTGCCGAGAAAGTCTACGTCGATGCCGTCAAGCAGGTGGCCGAGATGCAGGACAACCGTATCACCTTCGAGCAGAATGTGACTATCAATCAGGGCACCATCCAGATCAAGGCTGACAAGGTGGTAGTGACCCGTTCCGGCGAGAAAGGGGCCGAGGTGATGACCGCCTACGGTAAACCTGCCACCTTCTTCCAGATCCTGGATAACGGCAAGCCGGTCAATGCCCACGGCAACAGCATTCGCTACGAGCTGAAGAACCGGCTGGTGACCATCACCGGCAACGCTCAACTCAAGCAGGAAGATAGCGTTGTGAAAGGTGAGCTGATCCGCTACGACATCAACAAGCAGAAGATGATTGCTGAAAGCAAAGGTGGGCAGCAGCAAGTCAGGACTGAGTTCCTGCCAGCTCAGGTAGAGAATTTCGACAAGCCAGCCGATCAGAAGCAGCAGGGAAAATAAGCCATGGCAGTGTTGAAAGCAGTCGGCCTGCAAAAAAGTTACAAGCGCCGCATGGTGGTCAGCGATGTGAGCCTGGAAGTGGGTACCGGCCAGATTGTCGGGTTGCTAGGCCCGAATGGCGCCGGAAAGACCACCTCCTTCTATATGATAGTGGGGCTGGTGCAGAGCGATGCCGGTCTCATCACCATAGACGATCAGGATATCAGCCTGCAGCCCATGCATATCCGTGCCCGTAACGGCATCGGCTATCTTCCGCAGGAAGCTTCTATTTTCCGCCGCCTGTCGGTGTTCGACAACCTGATGGGGGTCATGCAGACCCGTAAGGGGCTGAGCCGTGAAGAGCGGGAAGACAATGTTGAACAGCTGCTGGAAGAGTTCAATATCACCCACATTCGCGACAACCTGGGTCAGAGTCTGTCCGGGGGGGAGCGTCGTCGGGTCGAAATCGCCCGAGCGCTGGCGGCCGAGCCGCGTTTTATCCTGCTGGATGAGCCGTTTGCCGGGGTCGACCCCATTTCTGTGATAGACATCAAGAAGATCATCCAGCATCTGAAAGATAGAGGCCTGGGCGTCTTGATCACCGACCACAACGTCAGAGAGACTCTGGATGTATGCGAGAAGGCGTATATCGTCAGTCACGGCAAGATGATTGCCGAAGGTGCTCCGGCCGAGATACTGGCAGATGAACAGGTCAAACGCGTCTATTTGGGCGATCAATTCAGTCTATAGTAAGGGGGCCTCTCTTCATTTCCTTTGACGATTGTCTCGCTGAACATAAGGATATCCCGACGTAGATGAAGCCGACATTACAGTTGCGTCTCGGTCAGTCCCTGACTATGACGCCGCAATTACAACAAGCGATTCGTCTGCTCCAGCTCTCCACTCTGGAACTCCAGCAGGAAATTCAGCAAGCGCTCGATAACAACCCCTTACTGGAGCAAGAGGAGAATGACGTGCAGGAGACCAGCCCGGAAGAGCCAGTCGATGCCAGTCAGCTCGACTCCAGCGATGCCATGGCCCAGGATCAGATGCCGGATGAGTTGCCGGTGGACACCACCTGGGAAGATGTCTACTCGGCCGGCACAGCCCAGAGCGCAGGCCCCATCCACGATGGGGAAGACAGCGTCTATCAGGGTGAAACCACCGAGAACCTGCAGGACTATCTACTGTGGCAGATGCGGCTCACGCCGTTTAGCGATCTGGATGCCGCCATTGCCCTCGCCATCATAGATGCCATCGACGATTCCGGTTATCTGACCGTCTCCCTCGAAGATATACAGGCGGCGGTGAGCAGCGAGGATGTCGAGGTGGAACTCGACGAGGTTGAGGCCGTGCTCAAGCGGGTGCAGCATTTCGATCCAGTCGGTATCGCCGCTCGCTCGGTGCAGGAATGTCTGTTGATCCAGCTTGGTCAATATGCCCCCGAACTGCCCTGGCTCAATGAGGCCAAGGAGGTGCTCAACGAGCACATGGACTTGCTCGGCAATCGTGATTATCGGACCCTGGCACGCAAGACCAAGCTCAAGGAGTGCGATCTCAAGGAGGTGCTGGATCTGATTCAGCAGCTGGAGCCCAGACCGGGCAATGGCATCATACAGAGCGACTCCCAGTACGTGATCCCGGATGTGACTGTGGTCAAGAAGGGGCCCAAATGGGTGGTTGAGCTCAATCTCGATTCTGCTCCACGCATCCGGGTCAATGAGACCTATGCCGCTATGGCGCGCCAGGCGCGCACCAGCCAGGACACCCAGTTCATCCGCTCCCATCTGCAAGAGGCCAAGTGGTTTATCAAGAGTCTGGAAAGTCGCAATGACACCCTGCTCAAGGTGGCCAGCTGTATTGTTGAGCAGCAACAGGGCTTTTTCGAGTATGGGGAAGAGGCCATGAAACCCATGGTGCTCAACGACATCGCCGAAGCTGTGGAGATGCATGAGTCGACCATTTCCCGGGTAACGACCCAGAAATACATGCATACGCCCCGTGGCATCTTCGAACTGAAGTTTTTTTTCTCCAGTCATGTGAACACCGAAGGAGGAGGAGAGTGCTCATCGACCGCAATTCGTGCGCTGATCAAGAAGTTGGTGACGGCAGAGAATCCCGCCAAGCCACTAAGTGATAGCAAGATCGCGGATTTGCTGGCCGAACAGGGTATTATGGTGGCGAGACGCACGATCGCAAAGTACCGTGAATCCTTGTTGATCCCGCCATCCAATCAGCGCAAACGCCTGGTTTAGGCAAAACAAAAGGATGATGTTATGCAAATTAACCTGACCGGACACCATGTCGAGATCACCGAAGCTCTGCGTGATTATGTGAATAACAAATTTGCCAAACTCGAGCGTCATTTTGACCACATCAACAATGTTCATGTGGTGTTGAGCGTAGAAAAACTGAACCAGATCGCCGAAGCCAAGCTGCATGTCAGCGGTGGCGAGGTGTTCGCCAATTCACAGCATGCCGACATGTATGCTGCGATTGATACCCTGCTGGACAAGCTGGATCGGCAGATCATCAAGCACAAAGATAAGTTAAATAAAAAATAACTATGCAACTTGAACACATACTGAGTCGGGACTGCACCAAAAGTGCGGTCCCTTGTACCAGCAAGAAACGAGCCCTTGAGATCATCAGTGAATTAGCTGCTGAGCGCTTGGGGACCTCTCGTCAGGCGTTATTTGAGTGCCTGCTGGCCAGAGAAAAGATGGGCAGTACCGGGATAGGTGCCGGTATCGCTATTCCCCACGGCCGGATCGGTGACGAGTTTGCGCCTACCGCTATCCTGATGACCTTCGCAGAGCCTATCCCCTTCGACTCCATCGACAATCAACCGGTTGACCTGCTCTTTGCCCTGCTGGTGCCGGAAAGCGAGTGCAAGCAGCACCTCAAGACCCTTTCCCTGATGGCATCCAAACTGGGTGACAAGGCGGTTTGCCGCCAGTTGCGTCAGGCAACCAGTGATGAAGATCTCTATCAGATCATGACCTCGGCCTGATATGCAGGCCCCCGTCATGACCCCAAGCGGTGAGGGAACAAGATGCAATTAATAGTGGTAAGTGGGCGCTCCGGCTCGGGCAAGACAGTTGCCCTGCGTGTGCTGGAGGATCTCGGTTATTACTGCGTGGATAACCTGCCGGTCAACCTGCTGCCCCAGTTGATCGTGTCGGTCGAGAGCCAGTATGACAAGTTGGCGGTCAGCATAGACGTGCGCAACCTGCCGGTGAGTCCGGACAAGCTGGAGACCCTGTTGGCTCAAGTGCGCAACGAGGGCCGGGTCGAATTTTCCAGCTTCTTCTTCGATGCGGAAAACTCCACCTTGCTCAAACGCTACGGCGAGAGCCGCCGGTTGCATCCTCTGTCGCGTAAACAGCTGTCGCTGGATGAGGCGATCCGGGAAGAGACCCACCTGCTGGCACCGCTCTCCTCGACCGCCGATCTGCGCATCGACACCACCAACCTCAGCATTCACGACCTGAGCGAGCTCATCAAGACCCGGGTGCTCGGCAAGAAAGAGAACGAACTGGTGCTGGTGTTCGAGTCGTTCGGCTTCAAGTACGGCATCCCCAAGGACGCCGACTTCGTGTTTGATGCCCGCTTCCTGCCCAATCCGCACTGGATCCCCGAGCTCAAGCCCTTTACCGGCAAGGATGAGCCTGTGGCCCGCTACCTATCCAGCCAGCCGGACGTGATGCAATTCATTTTGCAGATTGAGAATATGCTGGCGACTTGGCTGCCGCATCTGGAGCGCAACAATCGCAGCTATGTGACTGTAGGAATAGGTTGTACCGGTGGCCAGCACAGGTCCGTGTTCATCGCCGAACAGCTGGTCAGCGCATTCCGGTTGCTTGGCAAGAACGTCCAGATCCGCCACCGTACCCTCGACAAGAGTGCGCCGCATTATTGATGGAGCAATAGGGAGATCAGATGACCGTCTCAGCCTCGGTGGAGGTCAAAAACAAACTGGGCATTCATGCCAGACCAGCCATGATGCTGTTCGAGCTGGTGCAGGGCTTCGATGCCCACGTGCTGCTGCGCAACGAGGATGGCATAGAGGCCGATGCGGATAGTGTGATCGGCCTGCTGATGCTGGATTCAGCTCAGGGCAAGCAGGTGGAAGTGCAGGTGGAGGGCCCCGAAGAGGTGGAGGCGCTAGCTGCCGTGGTGGCGCTCTTCACCTCCGGCTTTAACGAGGAGTGAATCACTCCCCGCTCCGCTTCAGGAGCCGGTGGGTGCCAGCCCCTTGAAGCTGGCAAAATCCCGACAAGCCAGCAAATTCTTGCTGGCTTTTTCGTTCATCAGCGCCAGAAACAGGTCGTAGAGCGCCATCGCCTCTTCGTAGTCTGCCTTGCTGATGGCCAGCACGAAGATGAGGGTGGCTGTCTCGCCATTGCCCCAGTCGATTCCCTGTGGTGCCAGCACGGTATAGACCAGGGTGCGGCGCGCCAGCAGGCCGAGGGAGTGGGGCAGGGCTATGCCTTCCCCCAGCAGGGTGGAGACGATGCGTTCCCGCTCGTGCAACGAGCTTCTGAATCCGCTCTCCACCCGATCTTCTACCTCCAGCTGATCGCAGACCCGCGCAAACAACTGGCTCTGGCTGAGTGGCTCATGCACCACCATGAAGTGTTCGGCATCGAAGTATTTGTCGAGCAGGTAGGGGCGGGTGCGGTCGATCAGCACCAGCTTGCCGAGCTGCTCCAGCTGATACTGGGTCGGGAAGGGGGCGACTTGCACCACGGGCACGTTCTTCTCGCTCACCTTGACCGTGCTGATGACAAAGTCCTGCTCGATCCGCGCCAATCCCTCGTAATCTCGCACTGACTCCAGTGTCGTCAGCTGAAGCTGGGGATATTCCCGCTTGATGCGCGCCTCCAGCACCCGGAAGGTGGCGTTGCCGGCGTCGCACAGCAGCAGCGCCTGGGGACGACGGGTATAACCGATGTCATAGTGGCGTTCCAACCCGACCCCGATATGGATCACCAGATAACCTATCTCGTGATGGGTCAGCCGGTAGGGGGTGTGCCTGATCCACTCAGAGATGGCAGCAAGCGTGATGTCGTAGGCGAGGGGATAATACTGCTTGATGTGATCCGCCAGCGGATTGTGGCTGCCAATCTGGTATTTGACCCGCAGCAGCATGGCGCTGATATGGGTCTGCAGATCCGCGCGCAACTGCAGATCGCCGCGCAGATCATAGGGGTAGTGCTGGTGGATATAGGCAAGCAGATGCTCGACCAGCTGCTCGCTCTCGGCGGCCATGGCCGGGCTGAGCCTGGGCGTGTCGGCGGTGAGGCGGGCCTGGATCTGGATGGCGAGGCAGGTGATCTCCTCCTCTCCCGGTGGTGTCAAGGTCGGCAGCTCGGCGTAGATGTCGCGTGCCACGGTGGCCATGGCCTGGGTGATGTCGTCGCTGGCAAACTGGCGCAACTCGTGTCCTGCCGCCTGGCGCAACAGGGCGACGGCGCAGTAGATGGCGAGCTGCTGCAGGCTCTCGTCGGCGAGGCGTAGTTGGTGATGGCCGAGCTGGGCATGGATGTGATTGCCCACGACTTCCAGTGTCTTGCTGGGGCACAGGTTAGGCAGCAGGCTCTGCAACTGGTTGTTGTGGAGCAGCTCCTGATAGAGCAGCTGGGTCAGACAGGCCCGGATCGCCGTCTCGCTCCCTTGGATGCGCATACCCAGCCGTGGCTTGCTGTCGATGATCAAGCCAAAATGGGCGAGCCGCTCCCGTACTTCCGCCATGTCCCCCTGTAGTGCTGCCCGGCTCAGATACCAGGTATCCGCCAGCTCATCCAGCTTGATCCCCTGCTCAGCCGTCAGCAGCAGGATCTGCAAATGCAGCACCCGCTCGCGACTGGTGCGCGGCAGGCAGCTCTCCTGTTCCTGGGCCGCCAGCAACTCGTCAAACAGCCCCTGATTGTAAATCTTGAGCTGGTAGCCACTGCCGCGCTGGTGGATCAGGTGGGCGCCGTGGGTGGCAATCAGCTCGTTGAGGGTCGCCACGTCGGTGCGCACCGTGCGGGTGGAGACGTTGAGGCGGCGAGCCAGCTCCTCCTGGGGCAGCGGTTCGGCATGGAGTTGGGTCAGCAGTTGATGGAGTCTGGGGTGGGGCAGCCTGGTCATGAGGGGGCGGGACTCCTGTCGGGAAATAAAGGGTCAATGTTAACAAGCGGGTCATTAACAAGCCAGGCACCGGCCAGTGATCGAGCCGGTGCCATTTTCTCGTCACGCCAGCAGCCGTTTCACCGTGGTGAGCAGGGTACGCACATCGTCGGGGCGGGTCTGGCCACTCTCGCTGTCGATGATGGAGCTGTAGACGTGGGGGATCACCTTCTCGACACCGGCGTCCAGCGCAATCCGCACTATCTCCTCGAAGTTTTCCAGATCGATGCCACCGGTGGGCTCCAGCCAGAAGTCGTGGCGGGCGCAGGCTTCGGCCACCGCCTGATACTCGTCGCGGCAGGCCAGCCCGCCCATGGGGAAGAACTTGACCGAGCTGCCGCCCATATCCTTGAGCAGGGCGATGGCGGTATCGATAGGCACTATCCCGTCCGGCTGCTGGGCACTGAGGGGGCCGGTGGAGATCTTCACCATGCCCGGCGTACCGGTGGGGGAGATAAGGCCATTCACCAGCGTTTGTGACTGGCCGAGCAACGCCCGGCTGGCGCCGACCCCGGTGAACACCTGGTTGACGTGCTGGGGCTGCAGCTGGCGAGCCAGCTCGGCCACCATGGTGGACTGGCGCGGATCGCCCGCCCCCAGTCCGATGGAGAGGGCGTTGTCGATAAGGGCCGCATACTCCTTCATATCGGCGACCGCAGCGGGGATATCCGGATAGTTTTTGGAGAGCACGCCGACCAGCACATGACCTTCAGCTGCGTCGTACACAGCAACGGCATTCTCTTTGGAACCTGCCAGTACGTTGAGGCAGACACGATCACGGTAGTAGTTGGGAGTAAGGGACATCAGCGATTCTCCTGTACGAGGTTGGCAATGGCGGCATGGATCTGGTCGAGCTGGGGGATGGTGACGCTGCGCACATCGATCTCGATGTGCCCCTCGTTGGCCTTGTAGCCACGGCAGTAGATGGCAGGATTGCCCTGCTGCAGGCGGCTTATGACCTGCACCGTGGTCATGCCGATCTGCTGGTGGTCAAACGCGATATCGGTGCGGGCAATGTCACGCCCTGCACTGTCCCACACTACCTTGGCGGTGACGCCGGGCAGCTGGTTGAGGCGTTCGATGAAGGGGCTCATTTTGGCGACCATGGTGGCGCCGCTCTCCTTCTCTTTGGCCAGATAGCGCTCGATGGCGTGGGTCAGGCCGAGGATCCCCTCCTTGCCTACCTTCATGGCGCGGCCGATGCCGTTGGCCTGCTGTTTGACCCACTCCACGTATTGCCGTTTGCCGAGCACCAGCCCGCTGGTGGGCCCTTCAATGGCCTTGGCGCCGCTGTAGATAACCAGATCCGCCCCCTGGTTGTAATAGAGGCGCAGATCCTCTTCCGCAGCGGCATCGACGATCAGCGGCAGGTTGTGCGCCCGGGCCACCCCGGCGGCCTCGGCCACCGACAGAATGCTCTTCTGCACGCAGTGGTGGGACTTGATATAGAGGATGGCGGCGGTGTTGGCATTGATGGCGGCGGTCAGTTGGGCAGGGGAGCACTCGTTGGCATAGCCAGCCTCCACCACCTTGCCGCCACCCAGATTGACCATGGTGCCGACCGGGGCGCCAAAGTTCACGTTGTGCCCCTTGGGCAGCACGATTTCGCTCGGCACCCCGTGGGCATGGGCGTGCAGCTGCTCAAGGCGGTAGGGGTCGCCACGCACTATCACGGCGGCCACCGACTGGGCGATGCCAGCGCTGGCACAGGAGACCACCACCGCATCCTCCACATCCAGCAAGCCAGCCAGATAGGCACCTGTCTTGTTGACCAGATCCTTGACCTCAAAGTAGTGGCCGAGGCCGAAGTTGACCGCATCGACCACCTCCTGCTCGGGGGTGGAGACACCGAGAATGGTCATGCGCCCGGAGGCGTTGATCACCGGTTTGAGCTGATATTTCTCATAAACAGAAGGCATGGTGTGATTTCCCATTGTGAGTCAGAACCAGTTCGCCCCCCACCAGGGCGGCGAGAGGCAGCAGTTGTTGGTCACCGTTGCGGGACTGGGCTTCGGTATCCATAAACAGGCTCGGGCCGCTGGCGACCTCGAACAGGGTCAGGTCTGCATCGGCGCCCACCTCGAGTCGCCCCTTTCCGGTCAGCCGCAGTGCATCGGCCGCATGGTGGGTGACACAGGCCAGTACCTGCTCCAGCGTCATGCCGATGGCGAGAAACTTCGACATCACGTGGGCCAGGCTGTAGACCGGCCCCTTGATGCGGTTCTTGCAGTAGATATCCGAGCTGATGGTGTGGGGCAGGATCCCCTGACGGATGGCAAGCTCCGCCACGTCAAAGCTGAAGCTGGCGCCGCCGTGGCCAATGTCGAGCAACATGCCGCGCTGCATCGCCTCGCGCACCGCAACCCGCAGCTCGCCAGCCGGGGTCAGGATGCGGTTCGGTTTGCCGTTGAAGCAGTGGGTCAGCAGGTCGCCATCCCCCAGCAGGGTGACGATCTCGTCCAGATCCGGCGGTGTGTTGCCCACGTGTACCATCAGCGGCAGCTGGCCGTGGGCCTGCTGCAGCGACTTGGCCATGCGCAGTGGTTGCAGGCCGTTTTCGCCCACCACGCTGCCGCTCATCCGCGCCTTGATGCCGACGATAAACTCGGGGTGGCGCCGAATGGCTGCCGAGGCGAGATCCATATCCAAATCCCGGCTATCAGCCAGTTCGTTCTGGCGCAGCAGGCCAATGCGGGAGAGGTTGAGCAGGGCGTGCACCCGGGTCTTGCAGCCAGCGGCGATCCGCTGGAAGTCGTCCACGTCGTCGGCGCCCGTGCTGCCCGCGTCGATGACGGTGGTGACGCCTGATTCCACCCCGACCTTGTCCGGTTCATCGTGATAGATGGGGGAGGCGGGGTAGCAGTGGGTATGGCCGTCGATCCAGCCTGCGCTCACATGAATACGACCGGCGAGCTCAAGGGTCTCTCTGGCAACCGCCTCAGCAGGCAGGTGACCAATGGCCGCCAGTTTGCCCTCCTGGATGGCGATATCGACGAGCTGGCCATCTCCCTGGCGCCCGGCTCTGATGATCATGTCATGCATGGTGATGACCTCGAAGAGGCCGCCCCGCAGGGCGGCGAGTGCTTATGCCAGGGCGACCGGGAAGAAGGTACCGAGCAGCATGGCCCCCAGAATAGCGCCACCTGTGATGGGCTTGTTCCACACGTAGAACAGCAGTGCACCCAGCAGTGAACCCAGCCCTATGGGGATGGAGGCCCCCATGGCGGAGAGGATGATCAAGGGGCCAAGGAAGCGGCCCGAGCTGTTACCAGCCCCCATCATCACGTCGGCGCCGTAGGTGGAGTTGCTCTGGTTGATGGTGAACTTGCGCGCCAGAATGATGATGCCGCCAATAGCAAGTCCGATGGCCATACCGGTAGCCAGCGAGGCGCCGAAGTTCTCCACCGGATAGACGATACCGGCACCCAGCAACAGGGCGGGCACGCCCAGCCCGACCCCGGTCTGGATAGCGCCGCCAATATCCAGGATCCCCACCAGCGATCCCTCGATGATGCGGGCAAACAGGAAGCTGGCACCGAATGCGGCGACCGCGCCGTAGGCGCCTGTGTCCATGCCGGCTTTTAGCATGGCGACGAAGGCCACCTCGTTGAAGGCGCCGACCCCGTACAGGTAGAACATGTGGGTTCCGGCAAAGACGCCGGCCGAGAGCAGGCCGACGAAGATGGGGAATGACCAGTCGGCGTACCAGAAGTTGTTTCTCAGTTTCTCATCCATGGCATGGCCCCTTATTTGCCGCTAAGCAGGTTATGGACGTTCTCCAGCCACAGGGGAATGCCCATGTGGAAGGATTCAATCAGTTTAATGTCGAAGCCGCGGAAGAAGCCGCTCAGCACGAACAGCAGCACGATGGCGGCCATCATCACGCGAGTGACGTGGTTCCAGCCGCTCTCCTCTACCCCCTTGCCGACCAGGATGCCGAGCACCAGCCCCGGTACTGCGTTGCCCATGATGAGTTGCGCCAGACCGCCGAAGATGGTGGCCCAGAAGCCGGATTTCTTGCCCGCCTCGATGGCGGCGAGCCAGAAGATGACCGGCATGACGGTGTTGACCAACAGGTTTGCAGCCGGCACCAGCACCTTGACGGCGGTGACTTGCAGGGCTTCCGGCACAGCGGCGGCCGTGCTGTTGAGGAAAGCGACGACGATGGCGCCTATGATGCCGCCGGCGATGGCCATCTTCTTGGGATCGTGCAAGGTGGTGGCGAGATCCCGATTCTTGACCAGCAGTGCGGCTGTTGCCCAGTGCGGAATGATGCGGTGATCCACATCCTGGGTGAAGGCACCGGCCGCCACCGTCGAGGCCCAGGCGTTGAAGAAGAAGCCGAGGCCGAACGAGAAGTGGGAGGCGGGATCCCCTTCGCAGGAGTTGAGCTCGCCCAGGGTACGGAAGGCGCCCATGCCCTGTACGGTCGGGGCGTGGAACATCCGCGCCGCGCCAGCCCCCACCCCGACGCCCACCAGGCCGCCGATGATGAGTGACTTGATAAATATGATTAGAAACATCCAGGGTATCCTTCTTGTGAGGTGGTGCCTGCGGGTGGCGTCACACCCGGGTGAACGTGACTTGTTCGGCGTCCAGGCTGGTGACCTTGACCGTGATCTCGAGCTGGACGCGAAACTCGTGGCGCTGGCGCGGCAGGAAGAAGAACAGGAACTTCTCCACCCGGACTGACTCTTCGGCCTTGAGCACCTGCACCTCGACCGGTTCGATCCGTAGCATCACGCGCGGGTTGTCCTTGAGCAGGGTTGGTTGCACCTGACTGAGGGCGGCGGCGAACGCCTGTTGGCGGGTCGTCCCCTTGCCGTTGACGATGACCTGGGTGGTGAAGTTCTCTTTCATCAGACGCGTCCGTGCTTCTTTGCGAAGGCTTCGACCAGCTTCTGGCCCAGCTCTTCCTTGTCCATGAAGCCGAAGCCCAGCACCACGCAGCCGTCATTGATGGCGGTGACACCCTCCTCGACGGAACGCATGCCATAGCGGCACTTGTAGCCGTATTTGGTCTGGGCCGTGATGGCACCGGCGCCACCGCTGCCGCAGAAGGAGATGCCAAGATCCGCCTGCTCCTTGTTCATCACATCACCGAGCTTCATGTCGGCGGCCATGCCAGGGATCACGGTCACGCTGGCACCGGCGGTTTCTGCCCCTGCACCCACTTTCTGGCCCTTGCCGAG
Source organism: Aeromonas sp. 1HA1 (assembly GCF_029237385.1). Classification (NCBI taxonomy): domain Bacteria; kingdom Pseudomonadati; phylum Pseudomonadota; class Gammaproteobacteria; order Aeromonadales; family Aeromonadaceae; genus Aeromonas; species Aeromonas sp. 1HA1. Next base: position 109,565 of record NZ_JAACGC010000002.1, on the reverse strand, counting down.
ACGATCTCCAATCACGAGTTTGATGGCTGACATTTAGATATCTCCTTTGAGTGAGCTGAGTTCGTTTTCTTTGGCGACTTCGAAATGGACGGACAAGAGGTGAGCCTCTTCATAGGCCAGCTTGTCCAGCCAGGCGACGACCTGTTCGGCCAGCTGCAGGGAAAGGGGGGAGATCTCCTCGAACAGGCTGAGGTCGACCTCTGGCAAGGATTCGCCGCTATGGGAGCGCCACACCATGGCCTTGACATGGGAGGCCAGCATCTGCCGTTGCACCTCGTTGGGGATGATGCCCTGTTCGGCCAGCAGGGGATGGATGCGTGCCAGGACCAGGTCGGTCTTGCGCAGCAACGCCGGGCTGTTCGGGGTCAGGGTCTGGTCGTGGGTCTCTGTTTGCAATGTCTGCTCTCCAAGGCTGGCAGAAGGGATGGCGTTACCCTAAGCCCGCAGGGGCGTGCAGAGGAGGCAGCGTTTTTCCGATTCGAAGCGGAAATTCCCGTGCGCTTGGGCTGAAAACGGTGATTTTTGTGCGTTGGTGGGGGCGGAGGGCTGCTATCGGGGCCAACTTAGTGTGATCAAAGGCACACTTGGCCCGCGGGACTGACCCGATAAGGCTTGGCGGAAACTGTGAGTCGCCTCACGGATGATAAGGAAAAGAAGGGGCGCAGAGATGACAAAGGGCGGTATCCCGCCCTTGTAATGGAGAGCACTGAGCGTCAGCTGGCGGCAGCGGCACTCGCGTTGGCATTGTCCTTGTTCTTGTTCTGTTGTCTTTGCTGGTAGCGCAGGTCTTCTTCTATGGTGACCTGCAGCTCCAGTGGCTTGCCATCGCGAAACACCGAGATAGTGAGCTTGGTGCCGGGGCGGCTCTCTACGATCTTGTCCATGGCAGAGCGCACGCCACTGATGGCTTCCCCGTTGATCTTGAGCAGCACATCTCCCCGTGCCAGCCCCCCCCTGGCCGCCGGGCCATTGGGATCCAGGTTCTCGATCACCAGGCCACGCAGATCGCCCAAGTTCATCATGCGTGCCACTATGGGGTTGATCTCGACGCTGGAGATGCCGAGGTAGCCGCGGATGACCCGGCCATTGGCGATCAGCTCGTCCATGATCCGCTTGGCCAGCTTGTAGGGGATGGCGAAGCTGATGCCATAGCTCTCCTGATTGCTATTGAGGTGATAGGCGGCCGTGTTGATGCCGACCAGATCGCCACGGCCGTTGACCAGGGCGCCACCTGAGTTGCCCTCGTTGATGGCGGCATCGGTCTGCAACAGATCCTGCCGCCCGTTGCTGTCCGGCCCCATGCTGGAGAGACCGATCCGGCCGGTGGCACTGATAATGCCTTGAGTGATGGTCTGGCCGACGTTGTAGGGGTTGCCGATGGCGAGCACGACATCCCCCACATCTGGCAGCCGATCGGGATCCTGCGGGATCACCGGCAGGTTATCCGACTCTATGTAGAGCACCGCCAGATCGGTCAGCTGATCGGTACCGACCAGCTCGGCACTGAACACGCGGCCATCCTGCAGCGCGACTATTATCTGGTCCGCATCGGCGATGACATGGTAGTTGGTCAGCACATGGCCACGCGGGTTCATGATGACGCCCGAACCCAGCCCCTGAGGCCTGAGTTCGGCCTGGTTGCCCTGATTGCGGGCGAAGCTGCGGGTATAAATGTTGACGACGGCAGGGCCGGCCCGGTGTGCCGCATAGGAGAAGCTCAGATCGCGGGCATTGGTGATGAGGCCAGGCAGCTGGGCACCGCCACGGAAATCGGGAAACATCAGCAACAGGAGAGCCGCCACGGTTAAACCGAAGCCGATAGACTTGCCCAAGTAACTGATCAAAGGTGGGATTTTCATGTCATTCTCATCCGTACATGCAGCGCGCAGAGAATAACACTATCGGTGGATAAAAATCACCCGCGGCGACGGCCGCGGGTGTGAGGGCGTTAACGTAAAACCAGATAGAGGGAGGACTCCCCGCGCTGTATGTTCAGTGCCAGTACCTCGGGCTTGTTCTTGAGCGCCTTGGTCAGCTCCTCCAGCGAGTTGATGTGCAGGCGGTTGACCCCGATGATGATGTCGCCCTTCTGCAGGCCGGAGGCGGCAGCAGGAGAACGCGGATCGATATCAGAGACAGCCACGCCGGTGACTGGTTCGGTCGTGGTGCTGAGCTTGGCGCCTTCCAGGGCCGGGTGCAGCGCGCTGGCGAGGATCTCGCTGTCATCTGCTTTCTTCAGGATGACCTTGACGGTCTGTTCCTTGCCATCACGGATGAGGCCCAGGGAAACCTGCTTGTCGGCCCCCATGGTCGCTATCTTGGCGCGCAACTCACCGAACGAGCGGATGGCTTTGCCATCTATGCTGATGATGATGTCGCCAGCCTTGATGCCTGCCTTGGCGGCGGCAGAGCCGGGCATGACCTGGTTGACGAAGGCGCCATCCTTCTTGTTGTAGCCGAAGGTCTTGGCGATCTCTGAGGTCAGCTCGGTACCCGTAATCCCCAGCTGGCCACGGCGTACTTCACCGAACTTGACGATCTGTTCGGACAGATCCCGCACCATGTTAGAGGGGATGGCGAAGCCGATGCCGATGTTGCCACCGTTCGGGCCCAGGATGGCGGTATTGATGCCGATCAGCTCACCGCGCAGGTTGAGCAGGGCGCCACCCGAGTTACCGGAGTTGATGGCTGCATCGGTCTGGATGAAGTTCTCCAGATTTTCGATGTTGAGGCCGCTTCTGCCCAGGGCGCTGACGATGCCGGAGGTGACTGTCTGGCCCAGGCCAAACGGGTTGCCTATGGCCAGTGCATAGTCGCCGACTCGCAATTCGTCCGAATCGGCAAATTTGATCTGGACCAGATCCTCAGCCTTGATTTGCAGCAGCGCGATGTCGGACTGCCTGTCTTCACCTATCTTCTTGGCCGCGTATTCACGACCATCTTTCAGGTTGACCTTGATCTCGTCCGCCTCGTGCACGACGTGGGCGTTGGTGATCACGTAGCCCTTCTTGGCATCTATGATGACGCCTGAGCCCAGCGCCTGGAAGGGCCGCTCGCTCACCTGCTCACCAGGCATGTTGGGGCCGAAGAAGAAGCGGAATTGTTCCGGCAGACGCTGGCGGGTGATTTTTTTGCCAGAGACCGAGATATTGACCACAGCTGGCGTGACCTGTTCGAGAACCGGCGCCAGGCTCGGCATCTCCTGGTTGTTCGCCAGCAAAGAGGGCAGCGCAGCCTGCACCGGGGTCGCTGACATAGCGATACCGACACTGAGGGCTAACACACTGAACACAGAAAGAGGTTTACGCATATGAAAAACGGCTCCCAGAAAAAGTTGCAATGCAATCGTCAAGGTCTGACCACGATACAGCGCAGTTAGTTCCGCAAAGAACTAGCTGGACTGCTTGAGCAAACCGGACGCGCCAGCATAGTCACGGGGCGGGATACCGGGTTCTTCGTTGACCTGGGTATCTGCGTTATCGTCGAGCAGCGCTTCGCGGAATCGCGGCTCCTGTGCCTTGGCCAGGAATTTGCTCTGTTCTGCCATGTGGCGATAGAGGGTCTGATACTGCTCGGCCAGTTGCTCCATCAGGGCGGCGCTGTCGGCAAAGTGGGTATTGATCTGGCCCTGGTAGTTTTCCAGCTCCGAGTGTGCTTTTTTCAGCTCTTGTTCCAGACGTCCTGCATCCCGGCTGCGCACCGTGAAACGACCGATGATGATGCCGATAATCAAGGCGGCGACAGCCAGCAGGATCCCATTTAACAGACTCATAGATGCTCCTTATTACAGCTAAATCAGTGTGTGTTGATGCGGCCTGGGTGGCCGCTACGCCTTGATGGCACTATACCGTGCACCCCGAGAGCGTGATACCATTTTGTCCTCTGTTCAGGGACTTGGAGGCGGTTGACAGGATGACCCCGCAGCAAAAATATCAGCAGGATTTGCAGCGCCCCGGCTTTGTGGCCGACCCGGCCCAGGCGATGGCCGTGACCCGCCTGGAGCGACTCTATCAGGATTTGTGCCAAAGCCCGACTCCGACCAGATCCCGCGGCCTGTTGGGCTGGTTGCAAAAGCCCAAGGCCCAGGAACCTGTCCTCGGGTTATATATGTGGGGTGGAGTGGGCAGAGGCAAGACCTGGTTGATGGATACTTTTTTCGAAAGCCTGCCGGGGACGGGAAAACTGCGTATCCACTTCCACCGTTTCATGCACAGGGTACACGACGAACTCAAGGGGCTGACCGGTCAGGCCGATCCGCTCAAGCTCATCGCCAGCAAGCTGGCCAGCGAGATAGACGTCATCTGTTTCGATGAGTTCTTTGTCTCCGACATCACGGATGCCATGCTGCTGGGGACCTTGTTCCAGGAGTTGTTCGGGCACGGTGTGGTACTGGTGGCCACCTCGAACATACCACCACAGGATCTTTATCGAAATGGCCTGCAGCGCGCCCGTTTTCTGCCAGCCATCGCATTGATCGAGCGTCATTGCGAGATACTTAACGTGGATGGCGGGATCGACTATCGCTTGCGTACTCTGGAGCAGGCTGAGATTTATCACTCTCCGTTGGATCAGCAGGCAAAAGCGAATCTTGATCGTTATTTTCAACAGTTAACAGGGTTGGAAGAGGCTCGGGCGGGCAGTGTCGAGATCAACCATCGTCAATTGACGTCGCTGGGGATGGGAGAAGGGGTGCTCTACATGGAGTTCGAGCAACTTTGCTGCACTCCGCGCTCGCAGGGCGACTACATAGAACTGGCACGACTGTTTCACACCGTGTTGCTGGCCAATGTGCAGCCCATGGGGGCGGGCACGGATGACGCGGCTCGCCGCTTCATCGCCATGGTGGATGAGTTCTATGAGCGGCACGTCAAACTCATTATGTCGGCGGCTGTCTCCATGACAGAACTCTACGGGGACGGGCTGCTGAATTTCGAATTCAAACGTTGTCTTTCACGGCTTCAGGAAATGCAATCGCACGAATACCTTGCCAGAGTGCACCTTCCTTAGTCACAATACCGCGCCTGCCAGTCGGATGGGCATCTGCGGCAGGTAGGGCCGGGCGACATTTGCTAGCTTCATGGCAGTGAAATTAGCAGGTGATATTTAAGGCAACTTCACTTATAATCGCCCGGCCCACGTTACAGCTGTCGATAAGGCAGCAACACTTTAAGCTTTACTTGTATTCGAAGGGGTACAGGTAGGCCATCGTTTGTTGTTTGTGGGAGAGCCCCCATAAGCAATTGGGTCTGTAACAGGTAATTGGGTTTAACTTAATGAAAACTTTCGTTGCCAAGCCAGAAACCGTAAAACGTGACTGGTACATTGTGGACGCAGAAGGTAAAACTCTGGGTCGTATCGCAACCGAGATCGCTTCTCGTCTGCGTGGTAAGCACAAAGCTGAGTACACTCCGCACGTTGACACCGGTGATTACATCATCGTTGTAAATGCTGAGAAGATACACGTAACCGGTAAGAAATTTACCGACAAAATGTACCATGCTCACTCCGGTTTCCCGGGTGGTATCAAGTCAATCAGCTTCGACAAGCTGATCAAGCGTAAACCGGAAATGGTAATCGAAGCTGCTGTCAAAGGTATGCTGCCGAAGGGTCCTCTGGGCCGTGCCATGTTCCGTAAACTGAAAGTTTACGCAGGCGCCGAGCATGCTCATGCTGCTCAGCAACCTCAAGTACTGGATATCTAATCGGGAACTGGCAACATGGCAGAAAATCAATACTACGGTACCGGCCGTCGCAAAAGCTCCACTGCTCGCGTGTTTATCAAAGCGGGTAGCGGTAAAATCATCATCAACCAACGCTCCCTGGAGCAGTACTTCGGCCGTCCGACTGCCCGCATGGTAGTTCGTCAGCCGCTGGAACTGGTTGAGATGACCGAAAAACTGGATCTGTACATCACCGTTAACGGTGGCGGCATCTCCGGTCAAGCTGGTGCAATCCGCCACGGTATCACTCGTGCTCTGATGCAGTACGATGAGACCCTGCGTGCCGAACTGCGTAAAGCAGGCTTTGTTACTCGCGATGCCCGTAAGGTTGAGCGTAAGAAAGTCGGTCTGCACAAAGCTCGTAAGCGTCCGCAGTACTCCAAGCGTTAATTCGCTTTTGGTACGCACTCTCACGAGTGTCAAAAAAGCCTGGCCATGTGCCAGGCTTTTTTTATTGGTAATATTATTTACGCCAATGCTAACACCACGTCACAAAAGACAAATATTTGTGTATTTATTGTTTTTGCCCTTCGCTTCTCTTTCTTGTCAAGTTGTTATCTTTTCTTTAAAATTCCCTCGGTTTTTCTGTGACAATTGTAACTCCGCTTCCGCCGCTGTTGTCACGGAAGAAAGGGGAACAGGGACACAATAAGAATGTGCGGAGTCCACATGGGAGAGTTTTTGGATGAGCAATGCGCCAGTTGATACCGGTCGCCGCAGATTTCTTACCTGGTCAACGGTCGCCGTTGGTGGGGTAGGAGCTGCTTTTACCGCAGTGCCGTTTATAAAGTCATGGAACCCGAGTGCCAAAGCCAAAGCGGCGGGTGCTCCGGTAGAAGTGGATATCAGTAAGTTGGAACCAGGTCAGCTCATTCGCGTTGAGTGGCGAGGCAAACCGGTCTGGGTGGTAAAACGTACCGAGCAGACGCTGGATGCCTTGGCTGCTCATAATGACAAGTTGCGCGACCCAGCCTCCGACGAACCCCAGCAGCCCGACTATGCCCACAACGAGCACAGGTCCATCAAGCCGGAAATCTTCGTTGCCGTCGGTATTTGCACCCATCTGGGATGCTCTCCCTCCTATCTGCCGGACAGCTTCGGTGAACAGGTTCAGGGCGTGACCTCCGGATTCTTCTGCCCGTGCCATGGCTCCAAGTTCGACATGGCTGGTCGAGTGTTCCAGGGGGTGCCTGCACCTTTGAACCTGGTCATTCCGCCGTACCAATATCTTAGCGACACCACCATCCTGGTCGGTGCCGACGGCAAGGAGGCTTGACCATGTTTGCCAAACTGATGGGCTGGATCGACGATCGCTTCCCGCTCACTGCCATGTACAACGACCATATGGCCAAGTACCCGGCGCCAAAGAACCTGAACTTCTGGTACATCTTCGGCTCGCTGGCCATGCTGGTGCTGGTCAACCAGATTATCACCGGCATCTGGCTAACCATGAACTACAACCCCTCTGCAGAAGGCGCCTTTGCCTCCGTAGAGTACATCATGCGGGATGTGGACTATGGCTGGTTGTTGCGCTACATGCACTCCACAGGCGCGTCTGCGTTCTTTGTGGTGGTGTATTTGCACATGTTCCGCGGCATGATCTACGGCTCCTACCAGAAGCCGCGCGAGCTGCTGTGGATCTTCGGCATGCTGATCTTCCTCTGCCTGATGGCCGAAGCGTTCATGGGCTATTTGCTGCCCTGGGGTCAGATGTCATTCTGGGGGGCCCAGGTTATCATCTCACTGTTTGGCGCCATCCCGGTGATTGGCGACGATCTGACCCTGTGGATCCGTGGTGATTATGTCATCTCGGGTGCGACCCTTAACCGCTTCTTCGCCCTGCATGTCATCGCACTGCCGCTGGTGCTTGTGATGCTGGTGGTCATGCACATTCTGGCGCTGCACGAGGTGGGCTCCAACAACCCGGACGGCATCGACATCAAGAAGCACAAGGACGAGAAAGGCTGGCCGCTGGATGCGGTGGCATTCCACCCTTACTTTACCGTGAAGGACATGATCGGGGTGGCAGGCTTCCTGTTCCTGTTCTGCGCCGTCATCTTCTTCAAGCCGGACATGTGGGGCTATTTCCTCGAAAAGCCGAACTTTGAAGTGGCCAACGGCCTGAAAACCCCGGCGCACATTGCCCCCGTGTGGTACTTCACACCCTTCTACGCCATTTTGCGTGCGGTGCCGGACAAGCTGCTGGGCGTCATCATGATGGGTCTCTCTATCCTAGTGCTGTTCCTGCTGCCCTGGCTGGATCGCTGCAAGGTGCGCTCAGTGCGTTATCGCAGCACTCTGCACAGGCTGAACATCGCCCAGTTCGTGGTCTGCTTCGTCATTCTCGGTGTCCTCGGCGTGTTGCCATCGACCCCGACCCTGACGCTGATTGCCCAGATCTGTACCCTGGGTTATTTCGGGTTCTTCGTCCTGCTGTTCTTCTACAGCAAGAACGAACGCACCAAGCCGCTGCCGGAGAGGGTGACATTTAAATGAAAAGAATAATTTTTGCAGTGCTGACCCTGCTGCCAGCGCTGGTGTTTGCCAATACCGGTGCCGTGCAGCTGGACAAGGCCAACTATGACTTGAACGACAAGGCGTCCCTGCAGCGTGGTGCCACCACCTTCATGAACTACTGCTTTGGCTGCCATAGCACCCAGTACCAGCGTTACAACCGGGTTGCGGCAGACATAGGCATTCCGGAAGACCTGATGGCTGCCAACCTGATCGTCAACGGTGCCAAGATCGGTGATCTGATGGAAAACTCGGTTTCAGAGCAGGATGCGGCCAAGTGGTTTGGTGCGCCTCCCCCCGATCTGACACTGGTGGCGCGGGTGCGAGGTGCAGACTGGATCTACACCTATCTGCGCTCCTTCTACGTGGACGAGACTCGTCCGTTTGGTGTGAACAACGTGGTGTTCCCGTCGGTGGGTATGCCCCACGTACTGGAGCCGCTGCAAGGCACGCCGCGTGCCGAGTTTGCCACTCATATGGTCGATGGGGTGGAAACCCAGCAGGTTGTCAGTGTTAAATCTGACGGCAACGGTGAAATGAATAACGAAGAGTATGATCAGATGGTACTGGATCTGGTAAACTTCTTGGTCTACTCAGCTGAACCGGTACAACAGGAGCGCGAACGCATGGGCTTCTGGGTACTCGGATTCATCGTGATCTTCTTCATCTTCACTGTGCTGTTGAAGAAGGAATTCTGGCGCGACGTTCACTAAGCGACCAGATCCGGGTAATATAATGCACGGCAATGAAGACCAAGATGCTTCATTGCCGTTTCTGCTTTTTAATGACGGGAGGGTTCAATGGCTGTAGCTGCCAATAAGCGTTCGGTAATGACGCTGTTTTCCGGTGCCAACGATATGTTCAGCCATCAGGTGCGCATTGTCCTGGCGGAGAAGGGTGTTAGCGTAGATATTTGCCAGGTTGACCCAAGCAACCTGCCGGATGAGCTGGCCGAGCTGAACCCGTACAACACAGTACCGACTCTGGTCGATCGTGAGCTGGCACTGTACACCTCACGCATCATCATGGAGTATCTGGACGAGCGCTTCCCGCACCCGCCCCTGATGCCCGTTTACCCGGTAGCCCGTGGTAACAGCCGTTTGATGATGCATCGCATCGAGCTGGACTGGTACTCCCTGGCTGACAAGATCATGGCGGGTACTGACGTGGATGCGGCACGCGCCGAGCTGCGAGACAACCTGCTGGCCATTGCGCCCATCTTCGGTGAAATGCCCTATTTCATGAGCGAAGAGTTCGGTCTGGTCGACTGCTATATGGCCCCGCTGCTGTGGCGTCTGCCGAGTCTCGGCATTGACTTCGCCGGCCGTGGAGCCAAGGAGCTGAAGGCCTACATGGTTCGTCTGTTCGAGCGTGAATCCTTCCAGGCTTCCCTGACTGAAGCCGAGCGCGAGATCCGTGCTGGCGTATGAGCATGGAACCGACAATGACACCCAGTCGCCCGTATCTGTTACGGGCGTTCTTTGACTGGTTACTGGATAACGAGCTGACCCCGCATCTGGTGGTCAACGTCAATATCCCTCATGTGATGGTGCCGATGCAGTTTGTCCAGGATGGACAAATTGTGTTGAACATAGCGCCGCGTGCGGTGGGGCAGTTCCACATGGACAATGAAGCCATCAGCTTCAGCGCCCGTTTCGGTGGTGTCTCCCAGCAGGTTTATATCCCGATGGCGGCCGTGCTGGCCATTCATGCCCGGGAAAATGGCGTGGGTACCCTGTTCCCGCCCGAGCCGGGTTACGACCTTTGGCTGGAGCAGGCCGAAGCACCGGCGGAGCCTGAGCCGGAACCACCGCGTCCGACTGGTCGTCCGACGCTGAAAGTCATCAAATAAAAACGCAGCCAGTTGGCTGCGTTTTTTTTATAGCGGTTTGCTCGTCGCTCAGTTCTGGGCGAACTCGAAAGCCTTGATAACGCGCTTCACGCCGCTGACGTGGCGGGCTATCTCAACGGCTCGATCCCCTTCCTGACGAGTGACCAGGCCAATCAGGAACACCTCGCCATTCTCGGTGACCACCTTGACCTTGGCGCTGTCGAAGTTCTTGGCTCCCAGCATGTCTGCACGGACTTTGGAGGTGATCCAGGAGTCATTGCTGCGAACCCCTATGCTGACCGGCTGGCCGAGGCGCAGTTCGTTGTAGACGTGGCGTACCCCGTCGATACGGGCCACTATCTTGCCTGCTTCGAGTTTGTAAGCGTCAGAGGGTGTCTGACCGACCAGCAGCACACGGCCGTTGTTGCTGTAGACGCTGATCTTGCTGGCCGCGCTCAGCGGCTTGTTGTCGGCCAGCAGGTTGGCCGCTTTCAGCTCTATGGCCTGATCGCTCCACTGGGCCCCCAGGGTGCGGCGATCGCCGGAAGCCTTGGCAGTACCGGCGGCACCGCCCACCACCACGGCCGCGCAGCCTTGCAGCAGAAGGGTGCCGGCCAGCAGGCCGAGCAGGAGAGTTTGCTTCTTCATGGTTTCAATCTTCCTGTTGCGGGAAAAGAGTCTGGTCGATGAGGTCACACAGGCAGTGCAGGGTCAACAGGTTTACTTCCAGAATGCGGGGGCGACGGGCGGATGGCACCCGGATCTCCACATCGTTGGGGCCGAGCAAGCCGGCGATCTCGCCGCCGTCACCGCCACCCAGCACGACTATCGTCATGTCGCGGGAGAGCGCGGCTTCGGCTGCCTTGATAAGGCTGCGGCTGTTGCCCGTGGTGGTGATGACCACCAGGATGTCGCCGGGTTGACCCAGAGCCCGGATCTGCTTGGCATAGACTTCCTCGAAGCCATGGTCGGTGGCGATGGCGCTGATGGTGGCCATGTCGGGGGTCAGTGCCATGCCGGGCAGGGAGGGGCGCTCTGTCTCGTAGCAGTTGACCAACTCCGAGATGAACAGCTGGGCCAGCGCCGCAGAAGGACCATTACCGCACGCCATCACCTTGTGGCCATTGAGCAGACAGATGGTCAGCATCTGGGCCGCAGTATGGATAGCGTCCGGCAGCGCCTCGGCGGCGGCAATCTTGGTCTGGATGCTTTCGGTGTAGTTCTCTTTGATGCGGTCAGTCATAGGGTCCTCTTAAAATGCGTTCTGGATCCAGTCTGGCTGGTCTCCCTCGAACGCAATCACATCGAATCGGCAGGCCTGGCTGGCCTCGTTGATGGCATGTTGCTTGAAATAGTGGCGCGCTGCCAGCACGATCTTGTGCTGCTTGCGCCGGGTGACTGAGCTGGCTGCTCCGCCATGGCTGGTGTTGGCGCGGTAGCGGACCTCAACAAACACCAGGGTTTCCCCCTGGCGCATGATGAGATCGATTTCGCCCCCCCGACAGCGGTAGTTGCGGGTCACCGGTTGCAGACCTCGGGCCTGCAACCAGCGTTCCGCTACCTGCTCAAAGTGCGGTCCCTTGCTCGTCGGTGACGGGAACAGGTTCTGCCACTGCTGGTTCATCCGTGCCAATAGACCCTTCATCGGAGGCTCCCTCTAGCTGGGGCATGGCACTGTCACTGACCAGCTTGCCGTTCTGGTAGGTGGCCCAGTCCAGTACCCGCACTATGTTGCCACTGGCGTCCACGCTCAGCTGGCCGCTCATGCCAGGCTGCTGCATGGCATTGACCTTGCGCATCTGCTGCAGGTTTTCCGCCAGGCTGACGGCATCGTAACCGAGCGCGAACAGGCGTAGCAGGTCACCCTGGGTCTGTGGCCAGAGCAGGGCAATTTGCTCCCGTTGCTTCTCGTAGCCACCCAGCAGCAGTGGCATGTCGGAGATATGCATGCTATTGAGCTCGGAGGCAACCTCTGTGGTGGCGCTGTCGTAGCCACGTGAGCTGCTGTAGATGGGCAGACTGCCCATGGGATTGACCGAGATGTCCACATAGGGCTTGATCATCCGGGTCTCCAGGCTGTTAGCGACCACATAGACCACATCTATGCTGCGCGGCGCTGCGGCTGAGAGTTGCACCACTTCCCCGGCCCGGGCGGTCGAGCGGCCGCTCAGGGCATTTTTGACCATCCCCTGCACCTCGTTGCGGGCACCGAAGGTGGCCACGACCGGCGGGTCCTGGCTCACGGCGGCCCACGCCTGCTCAAACGCTTTGATGCTGCTGTAGCCGATCCGCCCCTGGGCGGCGATCAGCAACGGCTTGCGATAACCCTGACCGTAGAGATATTGCGCGGCCTGGGCCGCATCGGCGGCAGCCGAGAGGGAAAAGTAGAAGGTGTTGTCGTTGACGATCGGCTGGTCCAGCTCGTTGAGCGCCAGCACGGGGACGGTCGGATTGGACTTGAGCAGCTCCTCGACCCTGTCCTTGAGCAGCGGGCCTATGATCATGTCGGCCCCTTCCTGAATGGCCTGCTTGTAGAGCTCGCCCATCGTCTTGGACTGGGTGTCGTAGAAGTTCAGGGTGAATTGGCCCTGATTTTCCTTGTAAGACATCAACATGCCGTTGCGAATGGCGGCGCCTTGAGGCTCCAGGTTACCGGAGAGCGGCAGGAACACGGCGATCTGTTGCAGTGTATTGAGGTTGCTGGTTGCCAGATCACCCAGACCCGCCGGCATGTCTTTCTGGGCCGGGTGGTGCGGGAAGGCTTGCTTCCAGCCCGCCAGCTGGCGGGCCATCTGATTGGGCTGGGCACCGAACTCGTTCACCAGTGCTGCCAGTCGCAGCCAGCCAGTGGTCACATCGGGGGCGGGGGCTTCTTCCAGCGCCTGCAGGGTGGACGGGGTCATGCTTTTCAGTAGTGACCAGATCTGCTGATGGTTGGTCGCCAGCTCATTCTGGGCCAGATAGGGCTCCAGCAGGATCAGCGATTTGGCGGCTCCAAACTTGTTGTTGATGTCCAGTTGCAGTACTACCCGCTGGCGATACCAATTCTTCTGGGTATCGGCATCCAGCGCCACCTCCGGCTTGCCCTCCAGCAGGATCAGCGCCTGGTTGGCGTTGCCCTGGGCGAGTAACAGATGTGCCTGCAACAGTTGCAACTGCGCATTCTGCTCCGCGCTCTGGGCCTGCTTCTGCAGTTGCTGGTACAGGGCTGAGGCAGGTTTGGCCTGGCCGAGTGCCAGATAGCTGCGCGCCGCCATCACCTGCCAGGTGAAGGCGTCGGCCGGTTTGGCTTGGTCCACCTGCTCCAGATACCACTGGGCATTCTTGGTCAGATTGGAGAACGCAGACGGCATGCCTGGTTGCACGGAAGGTTGGTTGGGCTCCGACGCACAGGCGGCGAGCAGTACTGCCGCGAGTAGGATGCCGAAGAGTCGTGATACACTTAGCTGCTTTGTAACCCGGTTCAAGTTCATTCCCCGACCAGTGTTGAAGTTCTCCATAGTGTAAACGGGCCAATATGGCGACACAATTGTCGGGACACTCGGAGATCCCATGAGTGACATCCCAACCCTGTATATAGTCCCCACTCCGATCGGTAATCTGGCGGACATCACCCAGCGTGCATTGGACATTTTACGCAGTGTCGATCTGGTGGCTGCCGAGGATACGCGTCATACCGGTATCCTGCTCAGCCATTACCAAATCTCGGTGCCGACCTTCGCGCTGCACGATCACAACGAGCAGCAGAAAGCCGATGTGCTGATCGGCAGGATCAAGGAGGGCAAGAATGTCGCCCTGGTCTCGGATGCGGGCACCCCGCTCATCAGCGACCCCGGTTACCACTTGGTCACCCGCTGTCGTGAGGCCGGGGTCAAGGTGGTGCCGCTGCCCGGTCCCTGTGCCGCCATCACGGCGTTGAGCGCCGCTGGCCTGCCGACCGACCGCTTCGCCTTCGAAGGGTTCTTGCCCGCTAAGACCAAGGGGCGTGATGATCGGTTACAGGCGGTAATCGAAGACACCCGTTCGCTGGTGTTCTATGAATCCCCGCGCCGGGTGCAAGATACGGTGGAAGCGATTGCTCGCATTCTGGGGGAGCGTCAGGTGGTGGTATGCCGCGAGCTGACCAAGACCTTTGAGTCCATCCATGGTCTGCCGGCCTCCGAGATGCTGATTTGGCTCGGCCAGGACGATAACCGCTGCCGTGGCGAGATCGTGTTGGTGGTCGCCGGTGCCAGCAAGGTGGATGAAGAGCTGCCCGCCGAGGCTATCCGCACACTGGGGCTGCTGGTCGCCGAACTGCCGCTGAAAAAAGCGGCAGCCCTGACTGCAGAGATCCATGGCGTCAAGAAGAATGCCCTCTACAAATACGGTCTCGATCACTATTAATCCGGGGAAAGGCCAATTGCAGGTTTACCCGGGCCGGCGGACAAGGCTATAATCCGCGCCCGGAGTCGGCTGGGCAATCGCTGCTTCGTCGTTGTGTCCTTCGGGACAGACGGGCGAAGGGGAGGAAAGTCCGGGCTTCATAGGGCAGGGTGCCAGGTAACGCCTGGGGGGCGCGAGCCCACGACCAGTGCAACAGAGAGCAAACCGCCGATGGCCCGCAAGGGATCAGGTAAGGGTGAAAGGGTGCGGTAAGAGCGCACCGCGCGACTGGCAACAGTTCGTGGCACGGTAAACTCCACCCGAAGCAAGACCAAATAGGCCCCTATTGGCGCGGCCCGCGTTGGGGGCGGGTAGGTTGCTTGAGCCAGTGAGCGATTGCTGGCCTAGAGGAATGATTGCTACCGGGGCAACCCGGAACAGAACCCGGCTTACAGGCCGACTCCGACCTCTTCCTGAAGAGCCTTGCGATTTATCGCGAGGCTCTTTTTTATTATCTGGAAAAATATTGTCACCGTTTGGGCTGTGATGTTTTCTGTTGAGTGTTTTTTTTGATATTTTATATTTAAAATCAAATGCTTATTATTTTTTATATATGATTTAGGCGCTGATCGAGTACCAAGAAACGAGGGATGCCTCCAATGTATCTTTTTTGTCCTCTTTGTTTATTTTTTAGTTGATTTCAATTAATCAGATTGCCGTTAACTCAAATAACTCGTGGAAAATCAACTCATTTAATCAGCGCTGCCCAAGCACTGCGTCAATATGTTCCCTATGCCCGATATCCTCGCTTGAAAAGCCCTCAGCACGTCCTTAAACTTCAAGGTGGGGAAAAGTGGATCAAAGTGGTTTTTATCGGGCGATTTGCCCCCTTAACTCATTTTCAGGGACTGCAATTTGTTGCGTGGTGCTCACGCCATCAGCCTGGACAGCAAAGGGCGATTGGCAATTCCGACCAAGTACCGTGATTGGCTGCGCGACGAAAGCGAGGGCCAGCTGGTCTGCACCATAGATATTGCTCATCCCTGCTTGCTGCTTTACCCCCTGAACGAATGGGAAGAGATAGAGCGCAAGCTCAAGATGCTCTCCAGCATGAACCCCGTAGAGCGCCGCTTGCAGCGGTTGTTGCTCGGCCATGCGACCGAATGCGAGCTGGATGGCAATGGCCGTCTGCTGTTGAGCCAGCCACTGCGTAACCACGCGGGGCTGGACAAGAAGATCATGCTGGTGGGCCAGCTCAACAAGTTTGAGCTGTGGGATGAAGCCCGCTGGCAACAACAGGTCAATGATGACATTCAGGGCCTGCCCGAGGACGACTGGGCAAGCTCGCCACGACTACAGGATTTTTCTTTATAAATGACCCAAGCCGCTGAACACATCACAGTGCTGTTGCACGAAGCCGTTGAAGGGCTGGCCATCAAGCCGGACGGCATCTACGTCGACGGTACTTTTGGCCGGGGTGGTCACTCTCGTCTCATTCTCCAGCACCTGGGCCCGAACGGCCGGCTGATCGCCATTGACCGGGATCCCCAGGCCATTGCAGAGGCTGCCAAGATCCAGGATCCCCGTTTCGAAATCGTGCACGGCCCCTTCTCCGGCATTACCACCTATCTGGCCGAGCGCGATCTGCTGGGCAAGGTAGACGGCTTTCTGCTGGATTTGGGTGTTTCCTCCCCCCAGCTGGACGATGCCGAGCGTGGTTTCAGTTTCATGAAAGACGGCCCGCTCGACATGCGGATGGACCCCACCTCAGGCCAGAGTGCCGCACAGTGGCTGGCTCGCGCCGATGTGGATGACATTGCCTGGGTATTGAAGACCTTCGGCGAGGAGCGTTTTGCCAAGAAAATAGCCCGCGCCATCGTCCATGATCGGGTCACCGAGCCCTATGTGCGAACCCGCCAGTTGGCGGAGATGATTGCCAGGGTCAATCCGAGCAAGGAGAAGGGCAAACACGCCGCCACCCGCAGCTTCCAGGCCATCCGCATCTATATCAACAGCGAGCTGGACGAGATCGAGACCGCGCTGGACGGTGCCCTGCAGGCGCTCGCTCCCGAGGGGCGTCTTTCCGTCATCAGCTTCCACTCGCTGGAAGACAGGCTGGTGAAGCACTTCATCCGCAAGCACGAGAAAGGCCCCGAGGTGCCGCGCGGCATTCCGTTGACCGAGGCCCAGCTGGCCGGTGGCCGCAAATTGAAGGCGGTCGGCAAGGCGCTCAAACCTTCCGAGCATGAAGTCACCGAAAACAGCCGATCGCGCAGCTCTGTGCTGCGGGTCGCCCAGCGACTGGCGGAGTAAGTCATGAGCGAGGTGCGTGTTCATCTGGCCAGGGAGATCCTCGGCGATCTCTGGCGGCACAAGCTGCAGGTCGTGCTGGCCGTTGCGGTGCTGATCACCGCCTTTGCTGTGATCCTGGTGACCAACATGACCCGTGGCATGACCGCCCAGCAGAATGATCTGATGGCGGAAGAGGATCGGCTCAACATCGAATGGCGTCACCTCCTGCTGGAGCAGGGGACGCTGGCTGAGCACTCTCGCGTAGCGAGCCTGGCCATGGACAAATTGCATATGGCTCGCCCGCTGGTGACCACCGAGAAGGTAATCACACAACCATGAAACGCAAGGCATCTGCCAAGGCCCCACCCAAGACGAAAGCACCGTCACTCTATCCGTGGCGCTTTCGCACGTTGGTGTTCTTCATCGGCATTGCGTTTGCTGGCTTGATCCTGCGGCTGGCCTGGATCCAGGTGATAGACCCGGATCGGCTGCGCCAGGAAGGGGACATGCGCTCATTGCGGACCACCGCCACCCAGGCAGTGCGCGGCATGATCACCGACCGCAACGGCGAACAGCTTGCCGTATCTGTGCCTGTGGAGGCCGTCTGGGCCGACCCCAAGACGGTGCACGAATCCGGCGCTATTCATAACGAGCGCGCCTGGCTGGCGCTTTCCGCTGTGCTCAAGCTCGACATCAATACCCTCAAACACCGCATCTCCAACCCGAGCAAGCGCTTCGTCTACCTGCAGCGGCAAGTGACTCCAGCGGTGGCGGAGTACATCAAGGGCCTCAAGCTGGGTGGCATCTATCTGCGCCCAGAGGCGCGTCGTTTCTATCCCACCGGTGAGATCAGTGCCCATCTGGTGGGGGTGACCAACATAGATGGCAGCGGGATAGAAGGGATAGAGCGCAGCTACAACGAGTGGCTGACCGCGACCCCGGGTGAGATGCGGGTGCGCAAGGACAGGCAGGGCCGGGTCATCGAACGGCTTGGCCTTGTCAAGGAGGGCAAGAACGCGAACGATCTGCAGCTGAGTATCGACCAGCGGGTACAGGCATTGGCCTACCGTGCTCTCAAGCGGGCCACTGACGAGAACAAGGCAACCTCCGGCTCCATGGTGATGCTGGATATCAAGACCGGCGAAGTGCTCGCCATGGTCAACACCCCCTCCTACAACCCGAATAACCGCGGTCAGTACCAGAGTTTCCGGGTACGCAACCGGG
The DNA here is from genome assembly GCF_029237385.1 of Aeromonas sp. 1HA1. Classification (NCBI taxonomy): domain Bacteria; kingdom Pseudomonadati; phylum Pseudomonadota; class Gammaproteobacteria; order Aeromonadales; family Aeromonadaceae; genus Aeromonas; species Aeromonas sp. 1HA1. Next base: position 91,619 of record NZ_JAACGC010000002.1, on the reverse strand, counting down.
TCGTGACCGATACCTATGAGCCGGGTTCGACCATCAAACCCTTGATTTTGTTGAGTGCCCTGCAGGCAGGCGTCACCAGCTGGAAAGACACAATCCCGGGCGGGCCACTGTATATCGGGGCCAAGCAGATTCGTGATGTGAGCATCCACAAGGCGACCAACCTGTACGACATACTGCGCTACTCCTCCAACATTGGCATGTCGCGCATCGCGCTGCGTATGCCGGCGCAGGAGATGATCAATACCCTCAGCATGGTCGGTTTCGGCATGGATACCGGCAGCGGACTGATGGGCGAGAGTAGCGGCATGCTGCCCCAGCGTCGTCGCTGGTCCGATATCGAGCGGGCTACCCTTTCGTTCGGTTACGGCCTGCGGGTCACTCCGTTGCAGCTGGCTTCCGCCTACGCCACCCTGGCCAACAAGGGCAAGCGGGTGCCGCTCTCCATCGTCAAGGTGACCGAGCCGCCCAAGGGTGAGCAGGTCATCGACCACAACAACGCCACCGCCATGTTGCAGGCCCTGGAGTACGTGGTGAGCAATGCCATTCCGAGAGCGCAGATCCCCGGTTACCGGGTCGGTGGCAAGAGTGGTACCGCCAAGGTCGCCGTCGCTGGCGGCTACGGCAAGGATTACATGGCCTGGTTTGCCGGTTTTGCCCCGGCCAGCAACCCCCGTTTCGTCATGGTGGTGGTGATCAACGAGCCCAAGGGCGATGCCTACTACGGTGGTGCCGTTGCGACGCCGCCCTTTGCCGAAGCCATGGGCGGGGTGCTGCAGCTCTTCAATATTCGTCCCGATGCGTTACCGCCTGCAGTACCTGCCAAACTCGCCCGTACGGAGGCCCCCCTTGCACCGCGCACTTGACCTGGCCCTCCATCCCATCTGTTCTGGGGCGTATTCCATGCTGTTTCGCGGTGTGAGCGTCTGCATTCCTGCCCATACGGAGGCTTCCCATGTTGCACCGCGCACTTGATGCATTACTGCGCCCCTTCGGCATCCGTGCCCCGGCGCTTGCCCTGACCGATATCCAGCTGGACAGTCGGCGGGTCGGGCCCGGTTGTCTCTTCGTGGCCATTCGTGGTCATCAGGTGGATGGCAGACGGTTTATCGAACAGGCGGTGGCTCAGGGCGCGACCGCTGTTGTATTTGAGGAGGATGGTGAATTTATCGCACCTCAGCTGGCCGTTCCTTGCATCGGTATTCCCAGTCTGCCAGCCAGACTCTCCGAACTGGCCGGTTACTTCTACCAGCAGCCTGCCAACAGGCTGGAACTGGTCGGCATCACGGGCACCAATGGCAAGAGCACCACGGCGCTGCTGGTTGCCAACTGGCGTACTCTGCTCGGTGGCAAGGCTGGCGTGATGGGCACCATAGGCAATGGCTTGTTTGGCAAGCTGATCGAAGCGGAAAATACCACCGGCAGTGCCGTGCAGGTGCAGGCCAATCTGGCTGAGCTGCAGTTGCAGGGGGCGGATCTGGTGGCGATGGAGGTTTCAAGCCACGGTCTGGTGCAGCATCGTGTGGCGGCTTTGCCTTTCGCGGCGGCCGTGTTCACCAACCTGAGCCGGGATCATCTCGACTATCACGGCACCATGGAAGCGTATGGCGCGGCCAAGGAGCTGTTGCTGCAACGGGTCGATGCACCGAATGCGGTGATCAACCGGGATGATGAGCTGGGCGCCAAGTGGCTCGAAAAATACCCGACTGCAGTAGCTTTCAGTGTTGATGGCCCGATTGAAAATCATGTTGGCCGTCAGTTAACGGCGCAGCAACTCGATTTTCACCAGCAAGGTTTTCGCGCGCAGATTAACTCCAGTTGGGGGAATGGTGTATTATCCGCCCCCTTGCTCGGCCGCTTCAACGTCAGCAATGTGCTGGCGGCAATGGGCGTCATGCTGGTGCTCGGTTACGACTTCAACGAGTTGCTGGCGACCGCCCCCCAATTGCAGCCGGTGACCGGCCGCATGGAGTGTTTCGGTGGCGGCAATGCGCCGCTCGCCGTGGTCGATTACGCCCATACCCCGGATGCGCTGGAGAAGGCATTGCAGGCCCTGCGAGTGCATTGCAAAGGTCAGCTCTGGTGTCTGGTGGGTTGTGGTGGCGACCGGGATCGCGGCAAGCGCCCCATGATGGCGGCCATGGCTGAACGGTATGCGGATCGCGTGATCCTGACCGACGACAATCCCCGTACCGAGGAGCCGGCCCGGATCATGGCCGACATGGTGGCGGGTCTTCGCGATCCTGCTGCGGTGCAGGTGGAGCACGACCGGGCCAAGGCGATTGCGCTGGCCATCGGTCAGGCGAGCAAACAGGACATCATCCTGGTGGCCGGTAAGGGTCATGAGGATTATCAGATCATTGGAACCGACAAGCGGCACTACAGCGACCGGGAAACCGTCGTGGTCGCCTTGCACACATTATTGGAGTCATTCACATGATGACCCTCAGGCTTGCCGAGCTGGCGCAGGTACTCGATGCCCGTCTGATCGGTGGCGACGGCGAGATCACGGCTGTGAGTACCGACACCCGCACCCTGGGAAAGGGCGCCCTGTTTGTTGCGCTGCGCGGTGAGCGTTTCGACGCCCACGATTTTTGCGATCAGGCCGTTGCCGCAGGGGCCTCTGCCCTGCTGGTGGAGCGGGAATTGCCACTGGCCATTCCCCAGCTGGTTGTCAGCGACAGCCTCAAGGGGCTGGGCCGCCTTGGCAAGCTGGTGCGCGAGCGCATCCATCCCAAAGTGCTGGCCATCACCGGCAGCTGCGGCAAGACCACGGTCAAGGAGATGGCTACCGCTATCCTGCGTCACGAAGGCGAGGTGCTGGCCACCGCTGGCAACTTCAACAATGAGGTGGGCGTACCGCTGACACTGCTGCGGCTCGAGCCGCAGCACAAGTTTGCGGTGATGGAGCTGGGCGCCAACCACAAGGGTGAGATTTCCTGGACCACGTCACTGGCCAAACCTGATGCCGCCATCATCAACAACGTGGCGGCCGCTCATCTGGAGGGGTTTGGTTCTCTTGAAGGGATTTTCCACGCCAAGAGCGAAATTTTTGAAGGCCTGAGCGAGGGCGGTAGCGCCATCGTCAACGCTGATAACGAATTTTGGCCGAAGTGGCGGGAACGCGGCATCCATAACGCCTTCTCCATCGAAGACCAGAGCCAGCCATACCACGCTCGAAACGTGGTGCTTAACAATGAAGGCTGCGCCGAATTTGTGCTGGTGACCCCACAGGGCGAGTTGCAACTGACCCTAGCGATCCCCGGTCGCCACAATGTGGCCAATGCGCTGGCTGCCGCTGCGGGCTGTCTGGCCCTCGGTGCATCCCTCGACTCCGTCAAGGCGGGGCTGGAGCAGATGGCGCCGGTCAAGGGGCGTTTCTGCGTTCAGCGCTGGGGCGGTCTGAAACTGGTAGATGATACCTATAACGCCAGCGTGGAATCCGTGCTGGCGGGCATTGATGCCCTGACCGCCATGGGCGGCTTCAAGGTACTGGTGTTTGGTGACATGCGGGAACTGGGTGATGAGTCTGCCGAGCAACATGCCCGGGTGGGCCGTCATGCCCGCGAGTGCGGTCTGGATGCCGTGCTGACAGTAGGAGAACATAGTCGCCATACCGCAGATGCCGCGGTTGGCCGACATTTCGATAACAAGGCGTCGTTGTTTGAAGTGCTTGCGCAAATGATAAATACACATCAAGAAATTTCGATTCTGGTCAAGGGCGCCCGCGGCTCCCGCATGGAAGATATCGTCAAGATGGTCGTTGACCGTCAGGAGTCAGCCACATGCTAGTCTGGCTGGCGGAACTGCTCACCCCGCATTTCACCTTCTTCAACGTCTTCTCCTACCTGACGTTTCGCGCCATCCTGTCGATCATCACCGGCCTGGTGGTGGCGCTCTGGATGGGGCCACACCTCATCCGCCGTCTGCAGATCATGAAGTTCGGCCAGGTGATCCGCAACGACGGTCCCGAGTCCCACCTGAGCAAGAAAGGCACCCCGACCATGGGTGGCCTGATGATCATTGCGGCCATTTTCATCTCTGTGCTGCTCTGGAGCCGTCTCGACAACCCCTATGTCTGGCTGGTGCTGTTCGTGCTCGGTGCCTACGGTGCCATCGGCTTTGCCGACGACTACCTCAAGGTGGTGCGCAAGAATACCGACGGTCTGATCGCCCGCTGGAAGTACTTCTGGCAGTCGGCGGTCGCGCTGGGCGTGGCTGTGTTTCTCTACGCCACGGCCACCCACGATGGTCAGACCCAGCTGGTGGTGCCCTTCCTCAAGGATGTGATGCCGCAGCTCGGTCTGATGTTCATTGTGCTGACCTATTTTGTCATCGTCGGTACCTCCAACGCGGTCAACCTGACCGACGGACTGGACGGCTTGGCCATCATGCCGACCGTGATGGTGGCTGGGGGGTTCGCGCTGATCGCCTGGGCCACCGGCAACGTCAACTTCGCCAACTACTTGCACATTCCCTACGTGCCCTATACCTCCGAGCTGGTGATCGTCTGTACCGCCATTGTCGGGGCGGGTCTGGGCTTCCTCTGGTTCAACACCTACCCGGCCCAGGTCTTCATGGGGGACGTAGGTTCCCTGGCTCTTGGCGGCGCGCTCGGCACCATAGCCGTGCTGGTACGCCAGGAGTTCCTGCTGGTGATCATGGGTGGTGTCTTCGTGATGGAGACTGTCTCCGTGATCCTGCAGGTGGGCTCCTACAAGCTGCGTGGCGTGCGGATCTTCCGCATGGCTCCGATCCATCACCATTATGAGAAGAAGGGCTGGCCGGAGCCGCGCGTCATCGTGCGCTTCTGGATCATCACCCTCATGCTGGTGCTGCTCGGTCTCGCCACCCTGAAGGTGAGGTAAGCCATGGTCATCATCATAGGACTCGGCAAAACCGGACTCTCCTGCGTCGATTACTTCCTCGGCCGTGGTGTCACGCCTTTGGTGATGGATACCCGCGCCAACCCGCCGGGCAAGGATCAACTGCCCGCCGAGGTAGCACTGATCCAGGGACTTGACGGCGATCTGCTCAGGCAGGCGCACATGATAGTCGCGAGCCCGGGCATCGCCCTGGCGACCCCCGAGCTGAAAGCCGCGGCCGAGTTCGGGGTGAGCATCGTCGGCGATATCGAGTTGTTCGTGCGCGAGGCCCAGGTGCCAGTCATCGCCATCACGGGTTCCAACGGCAAGAGCACTGTCACCACGCTAGTGGGCGAGATGATTGCCGAGGCGGGCCTCAAGGTCGGCGTCGGTGGCAACATAGGGATCCCGGCGCTGGATCTGCTCAAGCAGCCGATGGATCTCTGTGTGCTGGAGCTCTCCAGCTTCCAGCTGGAGACAACCCACAGCCTGCGTGCCGCCGCCTCCGTGGTGCTCAACCTCTCCGAGGACCACATGGATCGCTATCAGGGCATGGCTGACTACCGCGCCGCCAAGATGGAGATCCATCAGCATTCCCAGCACATCCTGATCAACCGCGACGATGCCCAGACCCTGCCCGATGTGGGTCAGGTGTGGCAGAGCTTCGGCCTCGACTGCAACGGCTATGGCCGCTGCTTGCTGGAGGGGCGCCCTTGGTTGACCCTGCACGGGGAGCCACTGCTCGCGGTGGACGACATGAAGATCGTCGGTGCCCACAATCAGGCCAATGCCCTGGCCGCCATGGCCCTGTGCGATGCGGTAGGCATTCCCCGCGAACCACAACTGGCCGTGCTGCGCCGCTTCGAAGGCCTGCCCCACCGTGCCCGCTTCGTGCGGGAGGTGAATGGGGTGCGCTGGATCAATGATTCCAAGGCCACCAACGTGGGGGCTACTCTGGCTGCCGTTGCCGGTGTGCGCGAGTCGGTCAAGGGGCGCCTGTTGCTGCTGGCCGGTGGTCAGGGCAAGGGCCAAGACTTTGGCCCGATCCAGGCGCTGCTGGGCAACCAGATCGATCACATGTACTGCTTCGGTCAGGATGCCGAGGTGCTGCTGGCTCTGGGCGAGCAGACCGAGCAGGTCGCCTCCCTCGAGGCCGCCGTTGCCAAGGCTGCCGCCGATGCCAGACCTGGTGACTGGGTGCTGCTTGCGCCTGCTTGCGCCAGCCTGGATCAATTCACGTCTTTTGAAGCGCGCGGTGATCGTTTCACCGAGCTGGTACACACCTTATGAACGCCCTTAGCGCCGTCGCAGGTGTGCTGAAACGCTGGTTGCTACCTGCGCGTCCAGCAGGCCTCTACGATCGGCAACTGGTGGTGCTGGCACTGGCATTGATGGCGGTGGGTCTGGTGATAGTGGCCTCGGCTTCGATCCCGGAGGGGATCGCCATCAACAACGATCCCTTCATGTTCGTGAAGCGCCACGGCCTCTTCCTGGTGATGGCGCTCGGCATCTCCTGGTTCGTGCTGCAAGTGCCCATGGCTCGCTGGCAACACTACAACGGCCCCATGCTGGTGCTTGCCATCATCATGCTGGTGCTGGTGCTGCTGGTGGGGCGCAGCGTCAACGGTTCCATCCGTTGGCTGCCGCTCGGCCCCTTCAACCTGCAGCCGGCCGAGTTCGGCAAGCTGGCCCTGTTTGTCTATTTGGCGGGCTACCTGGTGCGCCGCCAGAACGAGGTGCGCGAGCGCTTCATCGGCTTCATGAAGCCGATGGCTGTGCTGTTCGTGGTGGCCATACTGCTGCTGGCTCAGCCCGACCTGGGATCCGTGGTGGTGATGTTTGTCACTTCGCTGGGCATGTTGTTCTTGGCGGGGGCGCGGCTGGTGCAGTTCATCGGCCTCATCCTGGTGGGGGTGGGCGCCGTGGTGACCCTGATCATCGTCGAGCCTTACCGGATGCGACGGGTAACCTCCTTCCTCGACCCCTGGGCCGATCCGTTCGGCAGCGGCTACCAGCTGACCCAGTCACTGATGGCGTTCGGTCGTGGCAGCTGGTTTGGCGAGGGACTTGGCAACTCCATTCAGAAGATGGAGTACCTGCCGGAGGCGCATACCGACTTCGTGTTTGCGATCCTGGGCGAAGAGCTGGGCTATGTGGGCGTGCTGGGCGCGCTCTTCCTCATTTTCGCGCTGGCGTTCAAGGCACTCAAGCTGGGGCACCAGGCACTGGTGGCCGAGCGCTTGTATGAAGGCTACCTGGCCATCGGTATTGGCATCTGGTTCAGCTTCCAGACCTTCGTCAACGTCGGTGCTGCCAGCGGCATGATGCCTACCAAGGGGCTGACCCTGCCGCTGGTCAGCTACGGTGGTTCCAGTCTCATCATCATGATGGTGGCGGTGAGTATGTTGATTCGTATCGATTTCGAGCTGCGTCAGGCCAGTGCCCAGGCGCGCGTGCGGGAGGTTTCGTGAGCAAGACTCTGTTGGTGATGGCGGGCGGAACCGGGGGCCATGTGTTCCCCGGCTTGGCCGTGGCCGATCGCCTCAAGGCCCAGGGCTGGACCATCCACTGGCTCGGCACCGCCGACCGGATGGAGGCCGAACTGGTGCCTGCCCACGGTTATCCCATCTCCTTCATCGATATTCAGGGGGTGCGCGGCAATGGCATCAAGCGGTTGCTGGTGGCACCCTACCGTATCGTCAAGTCGATCCTGCAGGCGCGTCAGGTGCTCAAGACAGTTCGCCCAGACGTGGTGCTCGGCATGGGCGGCTTTGCCTCCGGCCCGGGTGGCGTGGCCGCCTGGTTCTCCGGCATCCCGTTGCTGCTCCATGAACAGAATGCGGCGGCCGGTATGACCAACAAATTGTTGGCGCGCATCGCCAAGCGGGTGTTGATGGCATTTCCGGGGGCCTTCGCCCCGAGCCGTCGCACCGCTGTGGTGGGCAATCCGGTGCGCCCGGAGGTGGTGGCCTTGCCGGATCCCCAACTGCGCAGCAGCAGCGAACCGCTGCACCTGCTGATCGTCGGTGGCAGCCTGGGGGCCCGAGTGCTCAACGAACAGGTTCCGCCAGCCGTTGCCGCTGCCGGTGTCCCCATCGCGGTGCGCCATCAGTGCGGCAAGGGCAACCGGGAGGTTGTCGCGCAGGAGTATGCCAATCAGGGCGTTGAGGCCGAGGTGAGCGAGTTCATCAAAGACATGGCTGATGCCTATGCCTGGGCCGATCTGGTGGTATGCCGCGCGGGGGCCCTGACCGTCTCCGAAGTGGCTGCAGCCGGAGTTGCCGCCATTTTTGTGCCACTGCCTCATGCGGTGGATGATCACCAGACCCGCAACGCCCTGACCCTGGTCGATGGCGGCGGTGCTGAATTCCTGCCCCAATCCGAGCTGACCACGGCCTCGCTGGCCGCACGCCTCAGCTGGCTTGCCGGACGCAGAGAAACCCTATTGAACATGGCCCAAGCTGCCCGTCGCGTCGCGATTACCGATGCCGCCGAGCGGGTAGCCGATGAGTGTAAACGACTCGCCGCTGGGCAGACTGAGAGAACATTATGACCAAGGTTGAACTGGCAAAACTGCGTACTGTGATCCCCGAAATGCGTCGCGTGCGTCGCATCCACTTTATCGGCATAGGTGGCGCCGGTATGGGCGGGATCGCCGAGGTGCTTGCCAACGAAGGGTATCAGGTAACAGGCTCGGATCTGGCCCGCAATGCGGTGACCGAGCGGCTGGCGTCGCTGGGGGCTCATATCTTCGTCGGCCACAGCGCCGAGCATGTGAGCGAGGCGAGTGTGGTGGTGGTCTCTACAGCCATCAAGCAGGACAACCCGGAGCTGCTGGCCGCCCGCGAGCTGCGCATCCCGGTGGTGCGCCGCGCCGAGATGCTGGCCGAGCTGATGCGTTTCCGCCATGGCATCGCCATCGCCGGCACCCACGGCAAGACCACCACCACCAGTCTGGTGGCGAGCATCTATGCCGAGGCTGAGCGTGATCCGACCTTCGTCATCGGCGGCCTGCTCAACAGCGCCGGCACCAATGCCCGCCTGGGCAGCAGCCGTTATCTGATCGCCGAAGCGGACGAGAGTGACGCCTCCTTCCTGCATCTGCAGCCGATGGTATCCATAGTGACCAACATCGAAGCGGATCACATGGATACCTACGGCGGTGACTTCTCCCGGTTGAAAGCCACCTTCATCGACTTTTTGCACAACCTGCCCTTCTACGGTCTGGCCGTGGTGTGTGTGGATGATCCCGTGATCCGTGGCCTGCTGCCCGAGATCGCCCGCCCGACCATCACCTATGGTCTCTGCGATGATGCCGACGTACAGGTGCTGGACTTTGTGCAGACCAGCAATCGCAGCCGTTTCCGGGTCCGTCGAGCGGGCGCTGGTGAGCTGGAAGTGACCCTGAACCTGCCAGGCATCCACAATGCGCTCAATGCCGCCGCAGCGATTGCGGTCGCTACCGAAGACGGGATCGGCGATGATGCCATCATCCGTGCGCTGGCCAAGTTTGAAGGCGTGGGTCGCCGCTTCCAGCAATATGGTGAATTCGAGACTGGCCGCGGCAAGGCCATGCTGGTGGACGATTACGGTCATCACCCGAGCGAAGTGAAGGTCACCATCAATGCCGCTCGCGCCGGTTGGCCCGAGAAGCGCCTGGTCATGGTGTTCCAGCCGCACCGTTATACCCGCACCCGCGACCTCTACGAGGACTTCGCCGATGTGCTCTCCAAGGTAGACGTGTTGGTGATGCTGGAGGTCTATGCCGCCGGTGAAGAGCCCATACCGGGGGCTGATGGCCGCGCCCTGTGCCGTTCCATCCGCTCCCGTGGCAACCTGGAGCCCATCTTTGTCGCGACCCCGGACGACGTACCCTCAGTGCTGGCAGGACTGGTCGGAGAGGGGGACCTGGTGCTGACCCAGGGGGCGGGGAACGTCGGTGCGCTGGCACGTCGTCTCGGCGAGATGAAATTGAGCATTGAGAGCATGAAATCCGGCGCCTGAGGGCCCAATCAGTATTTTGACCGCCAAGCCGGGGCCTATATAATGGCGGACCGGTCTGTAAAGGGCCGGCATGGCGCGTTAAACGGGGAAAGATCGGGTGGAGGCAAGGGCACAAGGGCGCACCAAGGGTGGCTTCATCGCAGGGGTGGCATTTTTCATCCTGGTCATGTGGGGCTTCTACCAGACAGCGCTGGATGTTAAAGGTTGGCTGACGGATGCCAATCGGTTGCCCATGAGCGAGTTGTTGCTGCAGGGGCAGCACCAGTATTTGCAGACCGACGAGTTGCGTAACGCCGTGCTGGATGGTGCCGAGCTGCGTAACTTCTTCGAGTTGGATGTAAACGAATTACAGGCGCGATTGAATGCCTTGCCTTGGGTGGCCCAGGTCTCTGTACGCAAGAAGTGGCCAAACAAGATCAAGGTCTATCTCACCGAGCAGGCGGTAGCGGCACGCTGGAATGGCAACCGCTTCGTCAACACCAAGGGTGAGGTGTTCAGTGCGCCGGACAGGGTGAAGACCCCCCTGATGCAGCTATCCGGGCCGGAAGATCAGGCCGTTAAGGTACTGGAAGCCAGCCGTCAGTACGAGGCGCAGCTGGCAGCCAAGGGATACAAGCTGCTGGGAGTGAATCTGACCCCCCGCCATGCCTGGGAACTGACCCTGGATGGCAACATTCAGTTGTTTTTGGGGCGCTCGGATATAGCGCTTCGATTGCAGCGGTTTATCGATGCTTTTCCGATCATCGAACCCCGTGAGCAGGTTGCTTATGTGGATCTTCGATACGACACCGGAATGGCAGTTGGCTGGAAGAAGAACGAAGAGAAAGTGAATGACCAAAACCGCAGATAGAAATCTGATTGTCGGACTGGATATCGGCACAACCAAGGTGGCGGTTCTGGTTGGCGAAGTGCTGCCAGACGGTGAGCTCAATGTCATCGGCATGGGCAGTCACGCCTCTCGTGGCATGGATAAGGGCGGGGTCAACGATCTTGATTCCGTGGTCAAGTCCCTGCGTCGTGCGGTGGAAGAGGCCGAGATGATGGCCGACTGCCAGATCAGCTCCGTGTATCTGGGGCTGTCCGGCAAGCACATCGATTGCCGCAACGAAACCGGTATGGTGCCCATCTCCGATGAGGAGGTGACCCAGGAGGACGTGGATAACGTCATCCACACCGCCAAATCGGTGCGTTTGTCCGATGAGCTGCGGGTGCTGCATGTGCTGCCCCAGGAGTTTGCCATCGACTATCAGGAAGGCATCAAGAACCCGGTCGGTCTGTCCGGGGTCCGTATGGCAGCCAAGGTGCACCTGATCACCTGCCACAACGACATGGCCCGCAACATCGAGAAATGTGTGGAGAAGGTCGGTCTGCGGGTGGATCAGCTGATTTTCTCCGCGCTGGCTTCCAGCTATGCCGTGCTGACCGAAGACGAGAAAGAGCTGGGTGTCTGCGTGGTGGACATAGGTGGCGGTACCATGGACATGTCGCTGTTTACCGGCGGTGCCCTGCGCCATACCAAGGTGATCCCCTACGCTGGCAGCACTGTGACCAGCGACATCGCCTACGCCTTCGGCACGCCGCCGCTGGACGCAGAAGCGATCAAGGTGCGCTACGGCTGCGCCCTCGGCCGTCTGGTCAGCAAGGAAGACAATATTGAAGTACCCAGTGTCGGCGGTCGTCCGGCGCGTAGCCTGCAACGGCAGACACTGGCCGAAGTGATTGAGCCCCGTTACACCGAGTTGCTCTCCATGGTGAATGATGAGCTGGTGCGGGTACAAAGCGAATTGAAAGCGCAGGGGGTCAAGCATCAGTTGGCCGCCGGTGTGGTTTTGACCGGCGGCGCTGCCCAGATCGAAGGCATTGTGGAGTGTGCAGAGCAGATCTTCCAGAGCCAGGTCCGGGTAGGGGAGCCCATGAATATACGGGGATTGAGTGATTATGTGCAGGCGCCTGTGTACTCGACCGCGGTCGGGCTATTGCAGTACGGCCGCACCCATCAATCTTCAGGCAGTAGCAAGGAATATGCCGCCAAAGCAAGCGTCGGTGGGCTGGTCAAACGGGTCAGCAACTGGTTGCGTGGCGAGTTTTAAGAATTTTGCTGAGTCAGGCAAATAAAGCGGAGAGACAACATGTTTGAATTTATGGATAGCCACACTGACGAAGCCGTCATTAAAGTGATCGGTGTAGGTGGCGGCGGCGGTAACGCGGTCGAGCACATGGTTCGTCAAAACATCGAAGGTGTCGAGTTCATTACCGTCAACACCGACGCCCAGGCTCTGCGTAACTCCAGTGCCAACACCACTCTGCAGATCGGCGGTGGCATCACCAAGGGTCTGGGCGCCGGAGCCAATCCGGAAGTGGGTCGTGATGCGGCCATGGAAGACAGGGAAGCGCTGCGTGAGCTGCTGACCGGTGCTGACATGGTGTTCATCGCCGCCGGTATGGGTGGTGGTACAGGTACAGGCGCTGCGCCGATCGTGGCCGAAGTAGCCCGTGAGATGGGCATACTGACAGTTGCTGTCGTAACCAAGCCGTTCTCCTTTGAAGGGAAGAAGCGGATGGGCTTCGCCGCCCACGGCATCGAAGAGCTCTCCAAGAACGTCGACTCCCTGATCACCATCCCCAACGACAAGTTGCTGAAGGTGCTGGGTCGCGGTATTTCCCTGCTGGACGCCTTCAAGGCTGCCAACGATGTACTGCTGGGCGCGGTACAGGGCATTGCCGAGCTGATTACCCGTCCGGGCTTGATCAACGTCGACTTCGCGGACGTGCGTACCGTGATGCGTGAAATGGGTACCGCCATGATGGGTACCGGTTCCGCCACCGGCGATGACCGTGCCGAAGAAGCGGCTGAGAAAGCCATCTCCAGCCCGCTGCTGGAAGACGTGGATCTGGCCGGTGCCCGTGGCATCCTGGTCAACATCACCGCAGGGATGGACATGACCATCGAAGAGTTCGAAACCGTGGGTAACGCGGTCAAGGCCTTCGCATCCGAGAACGCCACCGTGGTGGTGGGTACCGTTATCGATCCGGAAATGCACGACGAACTGCGTGTGACCGTGGTTGCCACCGGTATCGGTGCCGAGCGCAAGCCCGACATCACGCTGGTGAAGAACAACATGGTACAAGAGCGTCCGGCCCGTCAGCCCCTGATCAGCGAAGCCCTGCAGTCTCGCGTGATGGAAGAGGCCCCGGCCAAGGTGGTCAACGCCGAGCCGCAAGCTCGTCGCGAACCGGATTATCTCGATATTCCTGCGTTCCTGCGCAAGCAAGCTGACTAAGCCCCTAATGGCACTAGTTTGTTTGTTGTTTAAGGAATGTGCTAAGATGGCCTGCCACGACCATCTGGTCCGGAATATGAGCTGTTAAGCGGATACGCCCATGATTAGACAAAGAACCTTGAAAACGAGTGTCCAGGCCACTGGTGTGGGCCTGCATTCGGGCCGGAAAGTCACAATGACGTTCCGTCCGGCGCCTGTTAACACAGGGATCGTTTACTTGCGTACCGATCTTGATCCTGTGGTGGCGCTGCCAGCCAATGCCGATCAGGTGCGCGATACCGTGCTTTGTACCGCGTTGGTCAACGAAGCCGGTGTCCGTGTCTCTACCATTGAGCACCTCTCTGCCGCGCTGGCCGGAATGGGGATCGACAACCTCTATGTCGAGGTTGACGCACCCGAGATCCCGGTGATGGACGGCAGTGCGCACCCCTTTATCTACCTGCTGCAAGAAGTCGGTATCCGTGAGCAAAATGCGGCCAAGCAGTTTGTGCGGATCAAGCAGAGCATCCGGGTTGAAGACGGCGACAAGTGGGCGGAATTCCACCCTTATCGCAATGGCTTCAAGATGGATCTCGAGATCGATTTCCAGCATCCGGTATTTGAAGGACGCAACCAGCGTTGCGTGCTGGATTTCTCCGGTGCTTCTTTCGTGAAAGAGATCAGTCGTGCCCGTACTTTCGGTTTCATGCGTGACATCGAGTACCTGCGTTCCCAGAACCTGGCGCTGGGCGGAAGCCTGGAAAACGCCGTGGTGCTGGATGACTATCGGGTACTGAACGAAGATGGTCTGCGCTATGAAGACGAATTCGTCAAACACAAGATGTTGGATGCGATCGGTGACCTGTACATGTGTAACCGCAGCATCATTGGCGAATTCCGTGCCTACAAGACGGGTCATGCCCTGAACAACATGCTGCTGCGTGCCTTGCTGGCCAAGCAGGAGGCCTGGGAACTGGTGACCTTCGAGGGTGAGGGCGATAAAGCGCCCATCGCTTACTACGATAACGGTCTGGTTCTGGCCTGATAGCTGTGCAACGGAACGTCGGTCCTCTCTCCGCACCGACGTTCCGTCATTTATTGACTCCATCCTTTAATACCGATTATCTCCCGGTTTTATTCCCCGTGCTGGCTCCTGGCCTCACCTGACCGAGCAGACAGATTTCTATGAGCATTACCCTGATCCTCAACGGCAAGCAGCGACGCAAGTTGCACTTACCCAAACAACGTCTGGCCTGGGTCGGCGGTATCCTCTTCACTGTATTGGCCCTGAGCGGTGGTTGGCTCTGGCAGAGCTGGCACCAGAAAATGGAGGCGCTGACAGTCGCGCTGGCCATGGCCGAACAGCAAAAAAACACGCAAGGGGCCGATGAAGCCCGCGAACAGCTTGCCATGCTGGCCGCCCAGGTGGGCACCATGCAGGGGCAGCTGGGTCGTCTCAATGCGCTCGGCGAGCGGCTGACCGAGCAGGCAGACCTCGATCCCGAGGAGTTCAATTTCAAGGAGCTGCCCCCCATGGGCGGCCCTTCCTATGATGCGGATCTGGAAGTCAACCTCAATGAGTTGCAGGATTCCATGAAGCATCTCAGCCAGCAGCTCGGCAGTCGTGAAGAGCAGCTGTCGGTACTTGAATCTTTCATCATGAATCACCATATAACCGATGCCGGTTTTATTTCCGGATCGCCGGTCAAGCAGGAGCGGATTTGGGTCTCCTCTGGCTTCGGTGGTCGGGTCGATCCGTTCAACGGTCGCGCCAAGATGCATAAAGGGGTGGATTTCCGTGGCAAGCCCGGTACTCCTATCCTGGCCACAGGCCAGGGCGTCGTCAGCTGGGCAGGCCGCCATCCGGAATTTGGCAACATGGTGGAGATCAACCATGGCAATGGTCTGGTGACCCGCTATGCCCACAACTCCAAGTTGCTGGTCGAAGTGGGCACCCTGGTCGATCAGGGCCAGAAGATTGCCTTGATGGGACGCACCGGTCGCGCGACCGGGGTCCATTTGCATTACGAAGTGTTGAAAGACGGTCGTCAGGTCAACCCCGCACGCTTTCTTAATGCCAGACGGGGTTAGGTTTTTTTTCTCCAGGTTCCAGTGACGGAACATGTATATAACCAGAAATAGTTGGTACCCATGATTAGCACACTGCTCACCAAGATTATCGGCAGCCGGAACGACAGAACGCTCAAGGCTTTGCGCAAAATTGTAAAACAGATCAATGCGATGGAGCCTCAGTACGAGGCCCTGTCCGATAGCGAGTTGCAGGCCAAGACAGCTGAATATCGTCAGCGTCTGGAGCAGGGTGAGACGCTGGAGCAGCTGCTGCCGGAAGCGTTCGCCACCGTGCGTGAAGCCTCCCGCCGGGTGTTTGGCATGCGTCACTTCGACGTGCAGCTGATCGGTGGCATGGTGCTTGACTCCAACCGCATCGCCGAGATGAAAACCGGTGAAGGCAAGACGCTGACGGCGACATTGCCGGCGTATCTGAACGCCCTGAGCGGTCGCGGTGTGCACGTGGTGACGGTCAACGACTACCTGGCCAGGCGCGATGCCGAGGCGAACCGCCCCCTGTTCACCTTCCTCGGCATGACGGTCGATTGCAACGTGCCAGGCATGGATGCGTCCCAGAAGCGTGACGCCTACGCCGCCGACATCACCTATGGTACCAACAACGAATTCGGTTTCGATTACCTGCGCGACAACATGGCGTTTTCGCCGGAGCAGCGCGTGCAGCGTCCGCTCAACTACGCGCTGGTGGATGAGGTGGATTCAGTGCTCATCGATGAAGCTCGTACCCCGCTCATCATCTCTGGCCCGGCCGAAGACAGCTCAGCCCTCTATATCCAGGTTAACAAGCTGATCCCTGAGCTGATCAAGCAGGACAAGGAAGACACCGAGGAGTACACGGGTGAAGGTCACTACACGGTGGACGAGAAGAACCGTCAGGCCCTGTTGACCGAAAATGGCCAGATCTTCGTGGAAGAGCTGCTCAAGCGAGAGGGTTTGCTGGCAGAAGAGGACTCCCTGTTCTCCGCCACCAACATCAGCCTGCTGCACCATGTCAATGCCGGTCTGCGTGCTCACACCCTGTTTGAGCGCAACGTCGACTACATAGTGCAAAAAGGCGAGATCGTCATCGTCGATGAACACACGGGTCGCACCATGCCGGGCCGTCGCTGGTCCGATGGCCTGCATCAGGCCGTCGAGGCGAAGGAAGGGGTCAAGATCCAGAACGAGAACCAGACGCTGGCCTCCATCACCTTCCAGAACTACTTCCGTCTCTATGACAAGCTGGCGGGGATGACGGGTACTGCGGATACCGAAGCCTTTGAATTCCAGCAGATCTATGGTCTGGATACCGTCGTTATCCCGACCAACAAGCCGATGGTGCGCAAAGACATGGGCGATCTGGTCTATCTGACCGCTCAGGAGAAATACGCTGCCATCGTCGAAGATATTCGCGGTTGCGTCTCCCGTGGTCAGCCGGTGCTGGTGGGTACTGTCTCCATCGAAAACTCCGAGCTGCTCTCCGGTATCCTGACCAAGGAGGAGATCCCGCACAAGGTGCTGAACGCCAAGTTCCACGCCATGGAAGCGGAGATAGTTGCTCAGGCGGGTCAACTCGGTGCTGTCACCATCGCCACCAACATGGCCGGTCGTGGTACCGATATCGTGTTGGGTGGCAACTGGCAGGCAGAGATTGCCCAGCTGGAGAATCCAAGCGACGAGCAGATCAGCGACATCAAGGCTGCCTGGCAGATCCGCCACGATGCCGTGCTGGCTGCCGGTGGTTTGCACATCATAGGTACCGAGCGCCACGAATCCCGTCGCATCGACAACCAGCTGCGCGGTCGTTCCGGTCGTCAGGGTGACCCGGGTTCCTCACGCTTCTATCTCTCCATGGAAGATACCCTGATGCGGATCTTCGCCTCCGATCGTGTCACCGGCATGATGAAGAAGCTGGGCATGGAAGAGGGCGAAGCCATCGAGCATCCCTGGGTGACCAAGGCCATCGAAAACGCCCAGCGCAAGGTGGAAGGTCGCAACTTCGACATCCGCAAGAGCCTGCTCGAGTTTGATGACGTGGCCAATGACCAGCGCAAGGTGGTCTATGAGCAGCGCAACGAGCTGCTGGACACCAACGACATCTCCGAGACCATTCACGTCATCCGTGACGACGTCTACGGCGCCGTGATCGACGAGTACATTCCGTCCCAGTCGCTGGAAGAGATGTGGGATGTACCGGGTCTGGAAGCGCGTCTGAAGGCCGACTTCGCGCTGGATCTGCCGCTGCAGCAGTGGCTGGCGGAAGATGACAAGTTGTATGAAGAGAAGCTGCGCGAGCGCATTCTGGACGAAGCCAACAAGCTTTATGCCCACAAGCAGGAGATGGTTGGTATCGATGTGCTGCGCAACTTCGAGAAAGCCGTGATGCTGCAAACCCTGGATGGCCTGTGGAAGGAGCATCTGGCGGCCATGGATCACCTGCGTCAGGGTATTCATCTGCGCGGTTACGCCCAGAAGAACCCCAAGCAGGAGTACAAGCGCGAATCCTTCGATCTGTTCACCCAGATGCTGGAAACCCTCAAGCGCGACGTGGTCAGCATACTGAGCCGGGTACAGGTGCAGGGACGTGATGTGGAGGCGCTGGAAGAACAGCAACGCCAACAGGCGGAAGCCGCTCCCCACACTTACACCCATGCTGCCGCAGAGAGCCAGCTGGCCGATGAAGAGGCCGATGCCAAAGAGGGTCACACCACCTTCGTGCGGGACGAGCAGAAGGTCGGTCGCAACGATCCCTGCCCCTGCGGCTCCGGCAAGAAATACAAGCACTGCCATGGTCAGTTGACCTGATCTGTCAGTGACGCTTCAATGCACCGCCTCCGGGCGGTGCATTCATTTAAGGGCGGCAAAGGAGAGGGACTGGATGAGCAAGATGCCGACAGGATGGGATGCCGGTGCCCATGAGCGCTGGCTCGGAGGCCAGCGACAGGCGGCGATCCAGCAGTTGCTGGTGCGACTGAACGGTGCCGCAGTCAAACCTGTGGCATGGCAGCTGCAGTTTGCCTATTACCTCTTCCTGTGTGATGACCCGGCCTCTGCCGCGCAAGTGCTGGAGATGACTCACCAGATGGCACCCGAGAATGACGAGGTGCTGCGCAATCTCGGCATCAGTTTGTCGCGCTCGGGACAATACGAACGTGCGGTCGAGAGGCTGCAGATCCTGCTGGTACGAGCGCCGGCGGATTTCCATGCGCTGGACGCGCTCTGCGCCTCGCTGGCCAAGCTGGGGCGTCATGCTGAGGCGGCAGTGGCAGGCACCAGCGCGCTGACCCTGAAAGATCGTGTGGCCCGATATCAGCCCGACGACTGGTCGTTACCCGACGATGATCCGTCAACCTGGCTGGCGAGCCGTGAAAGCAAGCAGGATGTCATCGCCTTCTCTCTGTGGGGCAAGGCTCCTCGCTATCTTCGAGGGGCTATCGACAACGTACTGGCGGCCACCTATCTCTACCCTGAGTGGCGTGTGCGCTTCTATGTGGATGAGAGTGTGCCGTCGGCAATGGTGACTTGTCTGCAGGAACTGGGGGCCGAGGTGCTGGTGCAAGCGCCCGGTCAATCCCAGCGTCAGCGTCTGTGCTGGCGCTTCCTGGTGGTCAATGACCCGCAGGTGGGACGCTTCCTGGTGCGGGATGTAGATTCAGTGCTGAGCGTGCGAGAGCGTGTCGCCGTCGATGACTGGCTTGTATCGGGGCGCTGGTTTCATATCATGCGGGATTGGTGGAGTCACACCGATCTGGTGTTGGCGGGCATGTGGGGAGGGATCGCTGGCGTTCTGCCGCCGTTGGCCCCCTTGCTCAATGCCTATCAACCCGAGGCGATGGAAACGCCGAACATCGATCAATGGTTTCTGCGCGACACGCTTTGGGGCTATTTGGCCCAGAGCTGTCTGGTTCATGATCGCTGCTTCACCCCGCCAGGGGCACTCCCCTGGCCGCGTCCTGCTCCCGATGGGGGTGAGCATGTGGGGCAGGATATCTTTACGGCACAAGGGGAACGCCAGGCCCGCCGGTTGGCCCCCTGGATGGCCAAGTTGCCGTGTTTACGTTGAGGACAATGATGGAACAGAAAAAACGGCTCTGGGTGGCGGTTGGCGTCATCGAGAATGAACGGGGCGAGATCTTCATCGCCAAGCGCTCTTCAGACCGCCATCAGGGCGATCGCTGGGAGTTCCCGGGTGGCAAGGTGGAGGCGGGGGAAGACCTGCTCACCGCACTGGACAGGGAGCTGTGGGAAGAGATTGGCATCCGGGTACTGGATTGTGCCCCCTTCATGGAGCTGCATCACGACTACCCAGAGAAGCAGGTGTTGCTGGATATCTGGAAGGTGACCCGTTTCAGCGGTGAGCCGTTCGGCAAGGAGGGTCAGGCGTGTCTGTGGGTGCCGCTGGCATCGCTGCATGAATACCGGTTCCCGGATGCCAACGGTCCTATCGTCGCGCGGTTGCAGGCCTGTTTGACCGTCTGATGCGGTGTAGCTGGGTCGCGCGGATATGACAGAGATTAAAAAAGGGCCTTGCGGGTAATGCCGATCAGTTAAGGATCCATTGACCGATCCTTCTGATGTGTGAAAATCCGAAACCTGTTGATTGGTTTCGGATTTTTTATGCGTATCGCTCAAGCTCTCGACTTCCTACACGCCAGCAAGGCCGCTCAGTTTGAGTCACTCTCCGACCTCATTCCCAACGAGCTCATCACCACTCTGCTCGGCGAAGAGGGCGTTGCTACCCTGCGCCGTCGCCGTATGCCCATGGAGCGACTGGTCTGGGCCATCATCGGCATGGCCATCTTCCGCAACGTCCCCATGACTCAGCTGGTCAATCAGCTCGATATCCTGCTGCCCGGTAACCGCCCCTTTGTCGCCCCCAGCGCCTTCCTGCAAGCTCGCCAGAAGCTTGGCCACAAGAGCATTGAGCGGCTGTTTCACGAGACCGCCGCAGGCTGGCACCAGCAGGCCAATCACCCCGGCTGGGCCGGGCTGCAACTGCTCGCCGTCGATGGCGTGATGTGGCGCACGCCTGATACCCCGGACAATGCCGCCGCGTTTGCCAAGCCCGGTACCCAGCATGGGGAGACCGCTTATCCGCAGGTGCGCATGCTCTGCCAGATGGAGTTGACCAGTCACCTGCTTGTTCAGGCGGTCATGGAGAGTTGCGCCGTCAACGAGATGGTGTTGGCCGAGCAGCTTGTCGCGCGCACGCCGGACCACTCGCTGACCCTGTTCGACAAGGGGTTTTACTCCCTCGGTTTGCTCCATGCATGGCAGACCACTGGCAGCGAGCGGCACTGGTTGCTGCCACTCAAAAAGGGCACGCAATATGAGGTGGTGCGCAAGCTGGGGCGTCAGGATGCCCTGGTGCGTCTCAACACCAGTCCACAGGGGAGGAAGAAGTGGCCGCAACTGCCGGACACGCTAGAAGCCCGCTTGCTGACTCGCACTATCAACGGCAAAGAGCGGCAGGTGCTGACCTCGATGGTCGACCCGATGCGTTTCCCTGGCGCCGACATCGTCGACTTGTATGGTCATCGTTGGGAAATCGAGCTGGGCTATCGGGAGATGAAGCACAGCCTGCAACAGCACCGGCTGACCCTGCGCAGCAAGAAGGCGACGGGGATACGGCAAGAGCTATGGGGTGTGTTGCTGGCGTACAACCTGCTGCGCAGCCAGATGGTGAAGATGGCGGCGAGCCTGAAGGGATACACGGCGAGCCAGTTGAGTTTTCACATGGCATCGGTCTATCTCATCCATGAGCTGAGCTGCATGCCGTATGTATCGCCGGGGAATATCCCGGGACGCGTTGCGGAGCTGGAGAAACAGGCGGGCCAGTTTGTGTTGCCGGCCCGAAGGGAGCGAAGTTATCCCCGCAGCGTGAAGCCAAGGCCACAGAAGTATGGAGTTAAAAAAACCAATAAAAACAATGCCAGTCAGGCTTAACTGACTGGCATTAGGCCTTGCGGGCCCTTTTTGTGTGCGGCTCATTGCCACTGCTCACCCTCTTCCGGGTAAGGCAGCAGGTCCGGATTGATGGGGCCCGGGATACGCTTCTCCTCGTTGGCCCACTCGCCCAGATCGATCAGCTGGCAGCGCTTGCAACAGAAGGGGCGAAACGGGCTCTGGGGACCCCACTCCAGCTCGGTTTTACAGGTCGGGCATTTTATCTTGGTGACCATTCTTGCTCCTTAGCAGCAGGCGAGCTGGAAGGGGACATCGCCAATCTGCTGTTCTGCGGTTGGCAGAAAGCGCAGGGCGAAACGGTTCTTGTGGCCGCTCAGCGTCGGATAGCACTGCTGGGCGCCGGGCAGGCGGATCCGGATCAGTTCAGCACTCTCGGCGGTATCCTGGAAGAAACCGTTGGTGGCGATCTGATCGCTGAAGTTGCCTGATTCGCGCCACAGCCGCAGCAGCAGGGAAATGGCATTCATCAGCAGGTTGATGTCGCTGAGCCACAGCTGCATTTGCTGATGGCGAGCGGCAGCCGGGGTGCCGAGCCAGTGGTGCAGCTGCGGCACATCGAAGGCGCAAAGACCGCCAGGGATGGAAAAGCGCTGACGGATGGCGCCGAGCTGCCGATCTTCTTTCAGTCTGGCGCCCGGACGTGGGGCACTGAGCAGGTTGCGAGAGAGCTGGGTGCTCTCCTGCTGCATCTGCTTGATCTGTTCCAGGTCGACATCCGGCAGGCTGGCCCAGTGGCTCAGACGCTGGCCTAGACGTTCCAGATCCTTGATAAGATCGGCGCGCAGATCACCACGCTCCAGCAGCTCTTGCAGATCGAACAGCCCCTTGAAGAAGGCGATGTGTGCCCAGGACTGGTCACTCTCCAGATTGTCGCGGATCTGGGAAAACAGGGACTCCAGACGAAGATAGGTCCGGCTTTTTTCATTGAGGGGAAAATCGTAAATCATGCCTAATCCTGGCCAGCCATAAACCGGCCTAGTGTACTCACACTTGACGGGGTTGTTGAGAGGCAAATGCGAGATATGTTTCGTGCA
This sequence comes from Aeromonas sp. 1HA1, assembly GCF_029237385.1. NCBI lineage: Bacteria > Pseudomonadati > Pseudomonadota > Gammaproteobacteria > Aeromonadales > Aeromonadaceae > Aeromonas > Aeromonas sp. 1HA1. Next base: position 69,425 of record NZ_JAACGC010000002.1, on the reverse strand, counting down.
GCGCCAAAATCCGCGTTTTAATCGCCATTTGGCTGCGATTGTGGTTATCGATGACATCATCCGCCGCTGCGAGCCGCTCCGACCGGCTTGCCTGGGCTGCGATGATCGCCTTGGCCTGCTCGGCCGATACCCCATCCCGGCGGCAGGTGCGCTCAATCTGGGTTGCTTCATCCACGTCGATCACCAGTACCCGGTTGGCCAAGCCAGTGAGTTTGTTCTCCACCAGCAGGGGCACCACCAGCAGGCAGTAGGGCGAGCGAGCTGCGGCGCACTGGCGCAGCATCTCCTGACGGATCAGGGGGTGAAGCAGGGCATTGAGCCAGGCCTTGGCGTTCGGGTCGCTGAACACCCGCTCCCGCAGGCTCCGTCGATCGAGCTGGCCATCGGGGGCGATGACATCCGGACCAAAGTAGGCCGCGATGGCCGCAAGGGCCGGGGCGCCGGGTTCCACGACGTCGCGAGCGATGACGTCCGCATCCACTACGTCTATGCCCAGTGCGGCAAATTGGTTGGCTATGGTGGTTTTACCGCTACCAATGCCACCTGTGACTGCGACTACATACATGGGGCAGATCACCTTTTTAGAGGAAAGTCGTGAGATACCAGCGGGTGATGCTATCGCCCCACAGCAGCGCAATCCAGCCCGCGATAGCGAGATAGGGGCCAAAGGGAATGGGTTTGCTCTGATGGTGGTTGCGCAACAGGATCAGGCCTATGCCCATGAAGGCACCGACCAGGGAGGAGAGCAGCAGGACTATGGGCAGCGCTTGCCAGCCCAGCCAGGCGCCCAGCGCGGCCAGCAGCTTGAAGTCACCATAGCCCATGCCCTCCTTGCCAGTGAGCAGCTTGAAGGCCCAATAGAGGCTCCATAGCACCAGATAACCGGTCATGGCGCCGATCACCGCATCGCCAAGCGATACAAAACCGCCCAGCATGTTGAACAGCAGCCCGCCCCACAGCAGGGGCAAGGTGAGCTGGTCCGGCAGCAGCATCTTGTCGAGATCGATAAAGGTGAGGGCCACCAGCACCCAGGTCAGTAGCAGGGCTGCCAGCGTGCCCCAGCCGGGGGGAACCGTCATGGCAACGGCAACCGAGAGCAGGGCGGTCAGCAGCTCGACCAGCGGATAGCGGGGCGATATGGGAGCCTGGCAGCCTCGGCAGCGACCCTTTAGCCAGAGCCAGCTCAGCAAGGGGATGTTTTCCAGTGCCGTGATGGGGTGATTGCAGTGGGGGCAGCAGGAGCGTGGCACCATCAGGTTGTAGGGCGGCTCGTCGACCCCCGCGTCATCAGGGGTGAAGTAGCTGTGATATTCGGCCTGCCACTCCCGTTCCAGCATGATAGGCAGGCGATGGATCACCACGTTGAGAAAACTGCCGATCATCAGGGAAAAGAGAAATACCAGCGAGAAATAGAGCCAGGGCAAGCTGTGTGCCAGCTCGAGGAGAAGTGTCATAACCAACCGTCTGTCATGAAATGGGGGGAAGGGCATGCGTTTTATCAGCGCATACCCTCGTGAATCAGCCTACTACGTCACCCAGCTTGAAGATGGGCAGGTACATGGCCACAACCATGCCGCCAACCAGCACCCCCAGCACTACCATGATGAGGGGCTCGAGCAGGCTGGTGAGGCCGTCGACCAGATCGTCCACCTCCTGCTCAAAGATGGTTGCAACCTTGGAGAGCATATCATCGATGGCACCGGACTCCTCGCCGATCATCACCATTTGGATCACCATGTCGGGGAAGAGATCCACTGTACGCATGGCCACGTTGATCTGCATGCCGGCGACCACCTCGTTGCGAATGGCCATGACGGCGGTGCGATAGACATAGTTGCCGGAGGCACCTGCGGCCGAGATCAGTGCATCCACCAGCGGGATCCCGGCGGAGAAGGTGGTGGAGAGGGTTCGGGCGAAACGGGCCATGGCCGCCTTGTGCAGTATCATGCCGACCACAGGTATGGTGAGGATGAACTTGTCGGTGTTGTCTTTGACCTTCTGGGAGGCGCGCCATGCCCGTACATAGAGGAAAATGGCGAGTGCAGTGCCGCCAAAGATGACAAGCCACCAATGCTGCATGAAGCGGGAGATGCCGATGACAAATTGGGTGAAGATGGGCAATTCGGCACCGAAGCTCTTGAAAATATCCTCAAACTGCGGAATGACGAACAGCAGCAGTATGGAGGTGACAACGATGGCAACCAGTATGACCATGGCCGGGTAAAACATCGCCTTCTTGATCTTGGACTTGAGCGCCTCCGACTTTTCCCGATAGGTGGCGATCCGGTCATAGATGGTCTCCAGCGCACCGGATTGTTCCCCCGCCTCCACCAGATCACAATAGAGCGCATCAAAGTGGCGAGGATGGCGGCGCAGCGCCTCGGACATGGGGGTGCCGGTTTCCACATCGGCGGCGATCTGTCCCATGAGTTCACGCATCGCGGCTTTTTCGTGGCTGCGGGCGATTATCTGCAGGCTCTGTACCAAGGGGACGCCAGCGGAAAGCATGGTAGTGATTTGACGGGAGACGATGGCAATATCCATCGGCCTGATCTTGGCACCACCCTTGGAGAATAATCCCTGGCTCTTCTTGCTCACCTTGGTGACGTTGACACCCTGCTTGCGCAGCTCAGCTTTGACCGTGTTGATACTGTCGGCCTGCAGCTCACCGGAGACCTTCTGACCCTTGCGGTTCACTCCGCTCCAGCGGAAGGAGAAGACTTTCTTGGGGGCATTCTGTTTCTGCGTTAGCGTTGCCATCACTGCGTCCTGCAATTGGGCTCTGGTATCCCGCTCAACACCTTGCTATGCGGGTTGCCTTGGCTTGATGGAAATCCTCAGGAGTGCCGGCTGGGCGATACCTGGATGAATCAGCTTGATCGATATGCACTGTCAGTTGGTGGTCACCCGATTGATTTCTGCCAGGCTGGTCACTCCCAGACGAGCTTTCTCAAGGCCGGATACACGCAGAGTGCGCATCCCCTCTTTTTGGGCAATGGCTGCAATTTGCAGCGAGTTGGCACCTTGCATGATCAATTTTGCAATGTTTTCAGACATTAGCATGATTTCGTAGATACCGACCCGCCCCTTGTAACCGCCCGAGCAATCCTTGCAGCCCACGGGTTTGAACAGGCGCAGCCCGGCGGCCAGCTGCTGCTGGGTGAATCCCAGCTCCAGCAGCTCGGCTTCTGGTACTGCTTCGGGTGTCTTGCAGTGATCGCACAGCTTGCGGGCGAGTCGCTGGGCCATGATCAGGGTCACCGAGGAGGCAATGTTGAAGGCGGGCACCCCCATGTTCATCATCCGGGTTAGTGTCTCGGCGGCCGAGTTGGTGTGCAGGGTGGAGAGCACCAGGTGGCCTGTCTGGGCGGCCTTGATGGCGATTTCGGCGGTTTCCAGATCCCGGATCTCCCCCACCATGACCACATCGGGATCCTGGCGAAGAAACGAGCGCAGGGCGCTGGCGAAGGTCAGCCCTGCCTTTGGGTTGACTTGCACCTGATTGACGCCGGGCAGGTTGATCTCCACCGGATCTTCGGCGGTGGAGATGTTCACCTCTGTGGTGTTGAGAATATTAAGACCGGTGTAGAGGGAGACAGTTTTGCCCGAGCCGGTGGGGCCTGTGACCAGTATCATGCCCTGCGGTTTGGAAAGGGCGTGTAGATATTGCGCTTTCTGCCGCTCGTCAAAGCCGAGCTGCTCTATGTTGAGCCGCGCCGCCGAGGAGTCCAGCAGCCGGATGACGATCTTCTCACCCCACATGGTGGGCAGGGTGTTGACCCGCATATCCATCGACTTGTTGCGGGACAGCTTCAGCTTGATGCGGCCATCCTGCGGCAGCCGCCGCTCAGCAATGTCGAGCCGTGCCATGACCTTGAGGCGGGCGGAGAAGCGGTTGGCCAGATTAACCGGTGGCGTCGCGATTTCGTGTAAGATGCCGTCGATCCGGAAGCGGATGCGGTATTTGGTCTCATAGGGTTCGAAGTGCAGATCGGATGCGCCACGCTTGATGGCATCCATCATGATTTTGTTAATGTATTTGACGATGGGGGCATCGTCGTCAGCGGCATTGACGCTCTCATCCAGCCGGGAGTTTTCGTCCGAGACTTCCAGCTCGGAGATCTCGGATTCGTCGATGTCCTCCATACCGAGGGCTTCCTGCTCGCTTTCCAGCAGTTTGCCGATGGCGGCCGTAAGCTTGTTCTCCTCGACCAGCAGCGCCTCGGTATGCAGCCCGAAGCTGAAGCCAAAATCCTCCAGCGCCGATACATTGGTCGGATCCGACATGGCGATATAGAGGGTATGGCCCTGGGTGTAGATGGGCAGCACATGGTGTTTCTCAATCAGCTTCTGATTGAGGTATTTCTGCGGTATCTCGGCCAGGTCGAAGGCGGCAAGATCCAGCAGAGGTACCCCATACTCCAGCTCACAGAAATCCGCCAGCGTCTTGCTGTCGAGGATCTCGCTCTCTATCAGAAAGGTCACAAAGGGTTTGCGCTGGGCCTTGGCTTGGCTCAGATAGCGCTGGGAGTCCTCTTCACTGATCAGGGAAGAGGCGGCCAGGCTTAACGCCAGGCCGCTATTGGGGCTAGAGGTCATGCGTTAGCATTTACCATCGGTTCTACAGGAACCAGAAATATTCCAAAGTACTTGTGCTCCTGGTGTCACAGCACCAGAAGTCACTAAGTCATAAGTTGAACTATCAAGAGCTGTCGTAGCAATACCAGAAATCGTGATAACACCTGCAGCATTTGTAACTGTTACATCACTCAAATTAGTTGTTGCACCAGCAGACACCGCTGCTGTTCCTGCGGCAGCACAGTCAGCACCGATGCTCCCTGCTGCACCAGTGTAGCCCTGTACGCATACTTCCACGGCAGTCTTCCCTGGCCCAACTGCGGATATAACTTCAGTAAATTTGGCTCTCTTTGTGTAACTCTGATATGCCGGCAGCGCGATGGCGGCCAGAATGGCCACGATCGCGACCACGATCATCAGTTCGATAAGGGTAAAGCCTGATTGCTTCTTCATGTCAAATGTCCTTTTGTCCTTGGTTCCTGGGCAGTGGTGGTGGAAAACTATCCACCCGTCAATATCTTATCCGAGCTGTCCGGCTTGGCAACAGAGGTGTGGCCCTTGTTAACAACCTTTTTGTCATTTAATAAAAATTTGATATAAATCATAGACAAAAATTCTGTGCGAACTCTTTTTAACTGGCGGGATAGGATCCATCATCACTCCTTTGCTGAGGGAGTCAGCATAAAGAAAAGGCGCCCATGGCGCCTTTTGCAAGTCCTTCATCTTGTTATATGTCACGGTGCAATCCTGCGACTGTGACACTTCCCCGGCTAGATAAAGCGCATCGAGAGATCCAGTGCTCGCACATGCTTGGTCAGCGCCCCTACCGAGATAAAATCGACGCCGGTGGCGGCAAACTCCGCGAGTGTATCCAGCGTGACGTTGCCAGAGACCTCCAGCTTGGCACGGCCCCGATTGAGGGCCACTGCTTCGCGCATCATGGGCACATCGAAGTTGTCCAGCATCACTATGTCTGCGCTGGCCATCAGCGCCTGTTCCAGCTCAGCCAGGGATTCAACCTCCACCTCGACCGGTTTGCCCGGATTGAGGCGGCGCGCTTCGCTGATGGCTTCGCTTATGCCGCCGCAGGCAAGGATATGGTTCTCCTTGATAAGGTAGGCATCGAACAGGCCGATTCTGTGGTTCTTGCCGCCGCCGCAGGTCACGGCATATTTCTGGGCGGTGCGCAGCCCCGGCAGAGTCTTGCGAGTATCGAGCAGGCGGCAGTAGGTGCCTGCCAGCTCGGCCACGTAGCGGGCGGTGAGGGTGGCGACACCCGAGAGGGTCTGCACGAAGTTCAGTGCGTTGCGCTCGCCGGTCAGCAGCACACGGGCCGGACCATGCAGGCGGAACAGCTCCTGATTGGGGGTGAGCCGTTCGCCATCCTGTACTAACCACTCCACTTTTACCTCGCCACCGAGCTGGACGAACACCTCATCCACCCAAGGTTGGCCACAGAATACGCCAGCTTCGCGGGTGATGACCCGGGCGCTGGCCAGGCGATCCGCCGGGATCAGCTGGGCCGTGATATCGGCGCTGGCATCCGGTTGGTCCAGCGTGGTGAGGGCTTGACCCAAGTCTTCGAGAAGTGCGGCGCGCACGGCGCAGCGGATGTCCTGTTGTAACATGCCTGTTATTCCTGCAAGGGTCTGAGAAGCAACTGTCTGTCTTTCTGACGCAATTCCAGCCGGCCCAGGGCATTCATGCCCACCAGGATCACGTCCCCGTCGGCCGCCGGATTGATATAGATAGGCAAATCGTACAAGGTCAGCGGACCCATCACCAGAGTTTCAATCTGGCCGGTCTGCACCTGGATCGTACCTGCTGCCGTGTTGACCAGGCTGTTGCCATTGGGGCTCAGGCCGATGCGCTCGGCCACCTGACGTGGCACAGTGACCCGGGTTGCCCCCGTGTCCAGCAGCAGTTGCACCGGTTGGCCGTTGATGGCACCCTCCAGTCGATAGTGGCCGCTGGCATCGGCCTTGAGCAGCAGGTCGCCGCTGGCGGTGACTGTGGGTTGCGAGCGGGCGTGAAAGTAGAGGGTCAGCAGCCCCATCAGAGAGAGCCAGGCCAGCAACCAGAAGCGGCGCGCTATCGGGTGCATATCCTTTCCAGAGTTGAACAGAAGATGGTTCAGCCTATCACAGTTGCCTTGGTGGATTGAGAGGATTGCGAGGAGCCTGAGAGACGGATCGCTTTGTTGCCCATCCGGCGCCATCACATGTGTCATTCCATTGCAGATTGAGTAGATGATGACCCAGCCTAAAACAGTTTTTTCCATTGATTCAGACGGTTGGTGTGAGCAGGCCCGCAAGGTGCCGTCACCGCACCACAACGAGCGGACCAGTTTGGACGATATCTCCCTGCTGGTGGTACACGGCATCAGCCTGCCACCAGGGGCGTTCGGCGGTCCCTGGATCGACGATCTCTTCATGGGACGGCTGGACCCTGGGGCGCACCCTTACTTCGCTGGCATTCATCAGCTGCGGGTCTCGGCCCACTGCCTGATCCGGCGGGACGGCGAGCTGGTGCAATACGTGCCATTTGGCGCACGTGCCTGGCATGCCGGGATATCGAGCTGGGAGGGAAGGGAGGCCTGTAACGATTTTTCCATCGGCATTGAGCTGGAAGGGACCGATGAGCTGCCCTACAGCGATGCACAATATGAGGTGCTGGTGGGGCTCAGTCGAACCATATCCGGCCATTATCCTGCCATTACAGCGCAACGAATTGTCGGTCATTGCGATATAGCGCCAGGGCGCAAGACAGATCCGGGCGGAAGTTTCGAATGGAATCGATATAGAAAAATGCTCAACTTTAAGTAAATATTCTAAAAATAAGTTAGTGTTTTTAAAATCAATGGCTTGCCTTTATAGCAGGCCATTTTATTGTGCTGTTGAACAAATGTTACCTGTGAGCCAGCTCAAAAATATTGGTCAGACCAATTTCTATGCGCCACATCATAAATCCCTCCATTTACCCCTTCAGTGGCAAGGTTGAACCTTGATTCAGATCATCTTTTGGGTGGACTTTTCCCAAGTCCTCTGCTAATTTTCGCCCCATTCATGAAATTGGTAATACCAATTTAACAAAGTAGCCTCATGCCCTATCTCAAGATAACTCAACCCAAGCTGGCCGACGCCATCGTCGCCGAGCTGGAAAGCATGATTTTGGAAGGCAGTTTGCAGCCGGGCCAGAAGTTGCCGCCCGAGCGGGAACTCGCCATCCAGTTTCAGGTGTCGCGCCCCTCCCTGCGCGAAGCCATCCAGCGCCTGGAAGCCAGAGGACTCTTGTATCGCCGTCAGGGCGGTGGCACTTACGTACAAAATGCCTTGAGCAAGGGGATTGCAGATCCCCTGTTCGAGCTGCTCAGCACCCACCCCGAGGCCCAGTATGACCTGCTGGAGTTTCGTCACGCACTGGAAGGCATCTGTGCCTACTATGCTGCGTTGCGGGGGACGGAAGCCGATGCCGAGCGTATTCGTCAGGCGCAGTCCGCCATTGAGGAAGCTGGCCAGCAAGGTTCGCTGGTCACCGAATCCGCCGCCGTGACCCAGTTCTATCTGGCGGTGGCCGAGGCGTCCCACAACGTGGTGCTGCTGCACCTGCTGCGGGCCATGGGCCCCATGCTTGAGCAGAACATTTTACGCAATAACGAAATTTTGAATCGCCGTCCGGGAGTGGTAGCCAAGATCCGTCGCCATCGTGCGCATCTGATCGAGGCTATCCTGTCGGGGGCTCCGGAGCGGGCCAGGGCTGCTTGTCATGAGCACCTGGCCTTTATCGAGGACACCTTGTTGGATATGCAGAGGGAAGACAGCCGGATCCAGCGATCCATGCGTCGGATCCGTCAGCAGGAAAACTAATCCCACAAGGCTTTATTGTCGAATTCTTGCGCATCTTAACCGCCGTGCAATAACAATAGGAACCAGCCATGTCTGATATCCTGAAGAACGATGTGGACCCGATAGAAACGCTGGAGTGGCTTGCCTCTCTGGAATCCCTGCTGCGTGAAGAGGGTCCGCAACGCGCTCAGTTCATTCTTGAACAGCTTGCCGAGAAAGCCCGCGTAAGCGGTGTGGATGTAGCTGCCAAGGCGAATCGCGACTACATCAACACCATCCCGTCCAGTGACGAACCGGCTTACCCGGGCGATCTGGAGATGGAACGTCGCATCCGCGCCATCATCCGCTGGAATGCCATGATGATAGTGCTGCGCGCCTCCAAGAAAGACCTGGACCTCGGCGGTCACATGTCTTCCTTCGCTTCCTCCGCGACCATCTACGAAGTCTGCTACAACCATTTCTTCCGCGCTCGCAGCGAGAAGGACGGTGGTGATCTGGTTTACTTCCAGGGTCACATCTCCCCGGGCATCTACGCTCGTGCGTTCGCTGAAGGTCGTCTGACCGCAGATCAGCTGGACAACTTCCGTCAGGAAGTGGACGGCAAGGGTATCCCTTCCTATCCGCACCCGAAGCTGATGCCGGACTTCTGGCAGTTCCCGACCGTCTCTATGGGTCTGGGCCCCATCGCCGCCATCTATCAGGCTCGCTTCCTGAAGTACCTGACCGACCGTGGCATCAAGGATTGCTCCGAGCAGACCGTTTACGCCTTCCTGGGTGACGGCGAGATGGACGAGCCGGAAGCCAAGGGCGCCCTGACTGTTGCCGTGCGTGAAAAGCTCGACAACCTGGTGTTCGTGGTCAACTGCAACCTGCAGCGTCTTGACGGTCCTGTTGTCGGTAACGGCAAGGTCATCAACGAGCTGGAAGGGCTGTTCGCAGGCGCCGGCTGGGATGTCACCAAGGTTATCTGGGGTCGCAAGTGGGATGAGCTGCTGAAGAAAGACACCTCCGGCAAGCTGATCCAGCTGATGAACGAAACCGTGGATGGCGACTATCAGACCATGAAGTCCCGTGATGGCGGCTACGTGCGTGAGCACTTCTTCAACCGTTACCCGGAAACCGCCGCGCTGGTCAAAGACATGACCGACGAGGAGATCTTCGCCCTGAACCGCGGTGGTCACGACCCCCGTAAATTGTTTGCCGCTTTCTCCAAAGCCGCAGCGACCAAGGGCAAGCCGACTGTCATCCTGGCCAAGACCATCAAGGGTTATGGCATGGGCGAAGCGGCCGAAGGCAAAAACATTGCTCACCAGGTCAAGAAGATGGATCTGGGCTCTGTCCGTCACCTGCGCGATCGTTTCAACCTGCCGGTCACCGACGAGCAGCTCGAAGCGCTGCCGTACCTGAAGATCGAAGAGGGTACCGAAGAGCACAAGTACCTGCACGCTCGTCGCGCAGCGCTCAAAGGCTATGTACCGACCCGTCTGCGTGAGACCACCACTCAGCTGGACATCCCGGCGCTGGAGACCTTTGGTCCCCTGCTGGGCGAGCAGGCTCGCGAGATCTCCACCACCATGGCGTTCGTGCGTTCCCTGAATGTGCTGCTGAAAGACAAGTCCATCGGCAAGCGCATCGTCCCTATCCTGGCTGACGAAGCCCGTACCTTCGGTATGGAAGGTCTGTTCCGCCAGATCGGTATCTACAGCCCGCACGGTCAGCAGTACACCCCGCAAGACCGCGACATCGTCTCCTACTACAAGGAAGACAAGCAGGGTCAGGTTCTGCAAGACGGTATCAACGAGCTGGGCGCCATGTCCTCCTGGCTGGCTGCTGCGACCTCTTACAGCACCAACGACTGCCCGATGATCCCGTTCTACATCTACTACTCCATGTTCGGCTTCCAGCGAGTCGGCGACATGGCGTGGGCAGCCGGTGACCAGCAAGCCCGTGGCTTCCTGCTGGGCGCGACCTCGGGTCGTACCACCCTCAACGGCGAAGGTCTGCAGCACGAAGATGGTCACAGCCACATCCTGGCGAACACCATCCCGAACTGCATCTCCTATGACCCGTCCTACGCCTATGAAGTGGCGGTTATCGTACAGGACGGCCTGCGCCGTATGTACGGTGAGAACCCGGAGAACGTGTTCTACTACATCACCACCCTGAACGAGAACTATGCGATGCCGGCCATGCCGGAAGGCGCTGAAGAGGGTATCCGCAAGGGTATCTACAAGCTGGAAACCGTTGCCGGCACCAAGGGCAAGGTACAGCTGCTGGGTTGTGGTTCCATCCTGGGTCATGTGCGCACCGCTGCCCAGATCCTGGCCAGCGAATACGGCGTGGGTTCCGACGTGTTCAGCGTCACCTCCTTCAACGAACTGGCCCGTGACGGTCAGGACGTGGATCGCTGGAACATGCTGCACCCGACCGCCGAGGCTCGCGTACCGTACATCGCTACCGTACTGGGCTCCGACGCCACCATCGCCGCGACCGACTACATGAAGTCCTTCGCCGATCAGGTCCGTGCCTTCGTACCGACCGAGCATTATCGTGTACTGGGTACCGACGGTTATGGCCGTTCCGACAGCCGTGCCAACCTGCGTCGTCACTTCGAAGTGAACGAATTCTACGTGGTGGTTGCTGCCCTGACCGAACTGGCCAAGCGCGGCGAAATCGACAAGCAGGTTGTGGCCGACGCCATCGCCAAGTACGGCATCGATGCCGACAAGGTCAACCCGCTGTACGCGTAAGAGGATCAAGTGCCGTGTCGGGACAAGCTGCCCGGCATGGCCTTGCAAAGGTTAACGCGAGATACGCGTGAGGGCGGTCAGTCAGTCACGCGGATACACGCAAGAGGATAAAGCACTATGTCCAAACAGATTATGGTTCCGGATATCGGCGCCGATGAAGTTGAAGTCACCGAGATCATGGTGGCCGTGGGTGACAAGGTCGAGCTCGACCAGTCCCTGATCGCCGTAGAAGGTGATAAAGCCTCCATGGAAGTCCCGGCTCCGGCTGCCGGTATCGTCAAAGAGATCCTGATCAAGGTGGGCGACAAGGTTGCCACCGGTTCCCAGATCATGATCTTCGAAGCGGAAGGCGCAGCTGCGCCGGCGCCTGCTCAAGCCGCCGCTCCGGTTGCTGCTGCACCGGCTGCCCCTGTTGCTGCTGCAGCCAAAGACGTGCACGTCCCCGACATAGGTGATGATGAAGTCGAAGTGACCGAGATCATGGTTGCCGTGGGCGACATGGTTGAAGCCGACCAGTCCATCATCGCGGTGGAAGGTGACAAGGCTTCTATGGAAGTCCCTGCGCCGTTCGCGGGCCGCGTGGTCGAGATCAAGGTTGCCGCTGGCGCCAAGGTCTCTACCGGTTCCCTGGTGATGGTATTTGAAGTGGCTGGCGCCGCTCCTGCTGCCGTTGCCGCGCCGGTTCAGGCTGCCGCTCCCGTGGCTGCTGCCCCGGTGGCCGCCGCTGCCAAAGAGGTCAATGTACCTGACATTGGCGGTGACGAAGTCGAAGTGACCGAGATCATGGTCGCCGTGGGTGACAAGGTCGACGCCGACCAGTCCCTGATCGCGGTGGAAGGCGACAAGGCCTCCATGGAAGTGCCTGCACCGTTCGCCGGCATCGTCAAAGAGATCAAGGTGAAGGCGGGTGACAAGGTCTCCACCGGTTCCCTGATCATGGTATTCGAAGTAGCTGGTGCAGCTCCGGCCGCCGCAGCTGCCCCGGTTGCTCAGGCTGCCGCCCCTGTTGCCGCTGCTCCGGCTCCGGTTGCCCAGGCTGCTGCCGCTTCCGACTTCGTTGCCAACGACGCCTACGTACATGCCGCCCCGGCCGTACGTCGCCTGGCCCGTGAGTTTGGTATCAACCTGGCCAAGGTGAAAGCCTCCGGTCGCAAGGGTCGCATCGTCAAAGAAGACGTGCAGGCCTATGTGAAGGATGCGGTCAAGCGCGCCGAGTCCGCCCCGGCAGCCGGTACCGGCACTGGCAACGGCATGAGTGTCCTGCCGTGGCCCAAGGTTGACTTCAGCAAGTTCGGCCCGGTCGAAGAGCTGGAACTGACCCGGATCCAGAAGATCTCCGGTCCTGCCCTGCATCGCAACTGGGCCATGATCCCGCACGTTACCCAGTTCGACGAAGCCGATACCACAGATCTGGAAGCGTTCCGCAAAGAGCAGAACCTGCTGGCCGAGAAGCAGAAGCTGGACGTGAAGATCACCCCGCTGGTGTTCATCCTGAAAGCCGCCGCCAAGGCCCTGGAAGCCCATCCGCGCTTCTGCAGCGCCCTGTCCGAAGACGGCAGCAAGCTGATCATGAAGAAGTACATCCACATCGGTGTGGCGGTAGACACCCCGGGGGGCCTGGTGGTGCCTGTGGTGCGTGACGTCAACAAGAAGGGCATCTACGAGCTGTCTCGCGATCTGGCCGAGATCTCCAAGAAGGCCCGTGCCGGCAAGCTGACCGCTGCCGACATGCAGGGCGGCTGCTTCACCATCTCCAGCCTGGGTGGCATCGGTGGTACCAGCTTTACCCCGATCGTCAACGCGCCGGAAGTGGCCATCCTGGGCGTATCCAAGTCCGAGATGAAGCCGAAGTGGAATGGCAAGGAGTTCGTACCGCGCCTGATGCTGCCGCTGGCCCTGAGCTATGATCACCGTGTCATCGATGGTGCTGATGGAGCCCGCTTCATCACCACCATGAGTGGTGTGCTGTCCGACATTCGTCGACTGGTCCTGTAAGTGAGAGGGCGGGCCCAGAGCCTGCCCTTTTTACTTCTCATTTCATTAACAGGATTGTAAACTTGCCCCGTTTTTTCACGGTTGCAGCCGCCTTGTTTGGCATTGAGTCGGCATAAGACTGCGCCGTCCGGGGATATATAAGAACGACAAAGAGGTCATGATGAGTAAAGAAATCAAAACTCAGGTCGTAGTACTGGGTGCTGGCCCTGCCGGTTATTCCGCTGCTTTCCGTGCTGCCGATCTGGGTCTGGATACCATTATCGTCGAGCGTTACTCCACCCTGGGTGGCGTCTGCCTGAACGTGGGTTGTATCCCGTCCAAGGCACTGCTGCACGTCGCCAAAGTCATTGAAGAAGCCAAGGCGCTGTCCGAACACGGCATCATCTTCGGTGCCCCGCAGACCGACATCGACAAGGTCCGCCTGTGGAAAGAGAAGGTCATCAACCAGCTGACCGGCGGTCTGGCTGGCATGGCCAAGATGCGTAAGGTGCAGGTTGTTAACGGCTTCGGTAAATTTACCGGCCCGAATACTCTGGAAGTGGAAGGTGCCGACGGCAAGACGACCGTGACCTTCGACAACGCCATCATTGCAGCTGGCTCCCGTCCGGTAAAACTGCCTTTCATCCCCCATGATGATCCGCGCGTATGGGATTCAACCGATGCGCTGGAACTGACTTCCGTACCGGGCAAGCTGCTGGTTATCGGTGGTGGCATCATAGGTCTGGAGATGGGTACCGTGTACTCCTCTCTGGGTTCCGAGATCGATGTGGTGGAATTTGCCGACCAGCTGGTACCGGCTGCCGACAAAGACATCGTCAAGATCTACACCAAGCGCGTGGCCAAGAAATTCAACATCATGCTGGAGACCAAAGTCACCGCAGTTGAAGCCCGTGCAGACGGTCTGTATGTCTCCTACGAAGGCAAGCACGCCCCGGCCGAGCCGGTACGTTACGACAACGTGCTGGTTGCCGTAGGCCGTGTGCCGAACGGCAAGCTGATGGATGCCGAGAAGGCCGGCGTTGCCGTGACCGAGCGCGGTTTCATCGAGGTGGACAAGCAGCTGCGTACCAACGTGGCTCACATCCACGCCATCGGTGACATCGTTGGTCAGCCGATGCTGGCCCACAAGGGTGTTCACGAAGGCCACGTTGCCGCCGAAGTGATCGCTGGCAAGAAGCACTACTTCGACCCCAAAGTGATCCCGTCCATCGCCTACACCGAGCCAGAGATGGCCTGGGTTGGTGTGACCGAGAAGGAAGCCAAGCAACAAGGGCTGAATTTCGAAGTGGCCACCTTCCCGTGGGCTGCTTCCGGTCGCGCTATTGCGTCTGATTGCTCCGACGGTTTGACCAAGCTGATCTTCGACAAGGCGAGCGGCCGCGTCATCGGTGGTGCCATCGTCGGTACCAACGGCGGTGAACTGCTGGGTGAAATCGGTCTGGCCATCGAAATGGGTGCCGACGCCGAAGATATCGCGCTGACCATCCATGCTCACCCGACTCTGCACGAGTCCGTGGGTCTGGCTGCAGAAGTGTTCGAAGGTTCGATCACCGACCTGCCGAACGCCAAGGCCAAGAAGAAGAAATAATCCTCTTCTCGCAGCCAGCATGGAAAAAGCCGCTCACTCGAGCGGCTTTTTGTATATAGCTAAGATTTGTTCGGAGCTGGTTGCTATGCTAATGACTTCTATGTCACTTGCTGGAGTCAGCCATGCAAACACCGGCCACCCCTGACAACGAGCACCTGCGCCTCGATGCGCTGCGCCGCATCACCATTCTGGATACCTCTGCCGAAGAAAGATTCGACCGGATCACCCGCATGGCCCGCAACATGTTCGATGTGCCCATTTCGCTGGTGTCGTTGGTGGATAAGGATCGGCAGTGGTTCAAATCCTGCTGTGGTTTGCCCGTGCTGGAGACGCCGCGGGACATCTCCTTCTGCGGTCATGCCATTCTTGGCGATGGTCTCTTCGTGGTGGAAGATGCGACTCGGGATCTGCGCTTCGCCGACAACCCGCTGGTATCCGGGGATCCCCATATACGTTTCTATGCGGGCAGCCCGCTGCAGATTGCGGAGGGGTACAAGCTGGGGACCCTGTGCATCATAGATCGCAAGCCACGCCTGCTGGATGAACGGCAGCGGGACTTGCTGACGGATCTGGCCGGCATGGTGGAGCGCGAACTGGCTGCGATCCAGATGGCCACCATGGATGAGCTGACCGGCATCACCAACCGGCGCGGTTTCATGCTGCTGGCACACAAGTGTCTGCAGCTCGCTCATCGTCAGGGGCGAGCGGCAACCCTGTTGTTTCTCGATCTCAACCGGTTCAAGGAGATCAACGACCGGCTGGGGCATGACGTCGGTGACGATGCCCTGCAACAGATGGCGTGTCTGATGTGTGGCGTCTTTCGGGATGCGGACATCTTTGCCCGACTGGGTGGGGATGAGTTTGCGGTATTGCTGCCGGGCACGGGACCGGCAGAGGTGCCACGGGTGCTGGCACGGCTCGATGAGGCCTTGGCCGGGTTCAACCGGGAGAGCGGAAAACCCTATCGGCTGACCTGCGCGACCGGGGTGGGGCACTATGATGCGCTTTCGCCACCGGCGCTGGATCTGCTGCTGCAACAGGCGGACAAGCAGATGTACGATTGTAAAAAAGGGCGCTAGCAGCGCCCTTTCTTGGCTTGTCCCGGCGGACAGAAGGTACCATACCCTCCACGATCGCCATCACTGACCCGGATCCGGGTATCGTCTACGCTGACATCGGCCCCGTGCACGCGTACAGGTCCGCTGCTGCAGGCGCAGAGCAGACTCCCCAGCAACATAGTCACAACCAGCTTGCCCATAATGCCTCCTGTTATTTCCCTGATTATGGGGCATTTCCAGGCTGGGGCGGAGGCGAGTTTGCGAGTATGCGTCACGGCTTGCCGCTGATATGACAGGGAGCGCGGCTGTGGGGGATAAGGGGCTGGAAAGGGTTACAGACGGTAATGACCGACCAGCTTGCCGAACTGGCCGCAGAGCGGCAGCAGGCTGCGGCTCGACAAGCCAGTGGGCTATGTCGATCGTCTTGATGTCATCCACGTTGCGGTTGAGCTCGATCACCACGCAGGACTGCCCCTCGGTGGCGGTGGGCTCACACAGCGGCACCGGATTGTTCAGACCCATTGGCTGCTCGGTGAGTGCGCTATATCGCTGTCGTAGCGGTTGCGGTTCCTTTTTCGCACTTTATAGTAGGCTTCATTGCTCACTTGGCTCGAACTGGATTCAATGGAAAATCATATGCGCATCTTTCATCGGGGATGGACCCACCTGTTTCTGGTTTTGCTGGCTTGCCTGCCGTTCATGGTGGCGGCCCAGTCCGATCGCCCCAAGATTGCTCTGGTACTGAGTGGTGGTGGTGCCAAGGGGGCAGCCCATATCGGTATCCTCAAGGTGCTGGAGGAGAAGCGCATTCCGGTCGACATCATAGTGGGCACCAGCATGGGTGCCTATGTGGCGGGCATGTCCGCCATGGGGCTCAGTGCCGAAGAGGTGGAGCGAACCATGCTCGCCATCGATTGGAGTAAGGGATATCAGGACCGAGTGGGCCGCGAAGAGCTCTCGTTGCGTAAAAAGCAGCAGATAGAGAGGTTTCAGCTGCGTACCGACATCGGTTTTAATGATGGCGCTTTCCAACTACCGAATGGCTTCATTCAGGGGCAGACTATGGCTAGTTTGCTACGACTCGCGACCTTCAACCTGCCGTCATTGCAGAGTTTCGACGATCTGCCCATCCCCTATCGTGCCATGGCGACCGACATGGAGACCGTCACCCCCTTCGTGCTGGATCACGGTAGCTTGGCTAAGGCGATGCAGGCCTCCATGTCCATCCCGGGGGCGCTCAAGCCGGTCAGGTGGGAGGGGCACATTCTGGCCGATGGTGGCATCGTCAATAACATGCCGGTTGATGTTGCCAAGGCGATGGGGGCTGATGTGGTGATCGCGGTGGATATTGGGGCCAGGCTGCGCACTCAGGAATCCCTCAATTCTGGCCTTGCCATGATTGGCCAGCTCACCACCTTCATGACCCGGGTCGGTACCGACAGGCAGAAGGCGCTGCTGGAGGATGGAGATATCCTGCTGACACCTGACATAGACGACATCGGGATCGCTGATTTTGCCCGTATGCCGGATGGGATCAAACGGGGTGAGATGGCTGCCATGAAGGCTGCACCGGAACTGGATCGGCTTGCCCTGAGCAAGGAGCGTTACAAGGAGTATCGCGATCACAAACTGAGCCGGCGGGCCGAGCGTAGTGGCCAGCCCGCCTACTTCATCGACAAGGTGGAGATCATCAACAACTCGCGCCTCTCGGACGAGACTGTGCGCGCCATGTTGAACGTACGTCCCGATCAGATCCAGACCAATGAGAGCTTGGAGGCTGGGATCCGCCGTCTCTATGCGCTGGAGTCATTTGACCGTATCACCTACAAGATAGAGGAACGGGATGGGGAGAACGTGCTGGTGGTGGATGCCAACGAGAAGAGCTGGGGTCCGGGTTTCCTCAACTTCCAGTTTGGCTTCTCTGACGATTTCGAGAGTAATTCCAACTACAACGTCGGCATGTCCTATACCCTGACCAATGTCAACAAGTGGGGGGCCGAGTGGTTAACAGAGGCCGCGCTTGGTACCTCAAAGCACGTTAAAACAGTCTTCTACACCCCGCTGGAACCATCCCAGACCTTCTACGGTGAGGCGAGCCTGGCTTATAACAAAACCCCGCGGCGCATCTTCAATATTGGGTTGGATGCATCGACTAATCCCGACATCAGCTACTCATTCTTCAGCTCCGAGCTGGCCGTGGGTTGGAACAGTCAGCCCTGGAGCCGTATCTACACGGGACTGGAGGGGCAAATAGGCAGTATCGAGATTAAACAGGCGGGGAATGCCAATGTAGATGCCACCACTTGGGGCCCTTTCATTCACTTTGAGTATGACACCCTGGATAGCCTCTACTTCCCCTACTCGGGAAATAAGTGGGACATGAAGCTGGGTTACTCCCGCGTCAATCTCACTGGGGGAGAACTTGATCAGATGGGCAGGGACAGGGGACTGAACTACAACTTCGCCATGGTCAAGCCTTGGTCGTGGGATCGGCACAGCCTCAACCTGATCCTGGAAGGGGGCGGTTCCAATAGTGACGAGATAGTACCGCTCTACGTCCAGGATCTTGGTGGTCCTTTCCGCCTCTCCGGCTTCCAGCGCTATCAGCTGAGCGGTCGCTACAGTCTGCTGGGAGGACTTCGCTATATCTACCGGGTGGCGGATAACGACTTTGGTGCATTCAGGATGCCGCTCTATCTGGGCAGTTCCCTCGAACAGGGCGGGGTATGGAACAAGGGGGCGGAGATCGACTTCGACAGCTCCATTACCGCCGGTTCCGTCTATGTGGGGGTGGAGAGCTTCCTCGGCCCCATCTTCCTCGGCTATGGCGTGGCAGAGGGGGGCAACAACATGTTCTATCTGCAATTGGGCACCACATTCGAATAACGGCCAAATGATGCTTTTTTGTTAACTTATTTCTGGTGTGTCTTTTATATGCTGGCAAAACATGAGCAAGTTTAGATGGTTATGTTGTTTTGGTGAATATATGTACAGTGTTTGGATTTTAATTAGTCGTTAAAACTTATATAGTGGGGGGCACCCTAAGGGTGTCCCGCAAGGACGATCGCCGCGAGCGTGGGCGACCCCCAAAAAAGACCAAAGAGGAATTAGTCGTGCTTGAAACATACCGTAAACACGTCGCAGAACGTGCCGCCGAGGGCGTGGTAGCCAAACCTCTGGATGCAGAGCAGGTCGCCGCCCTGGTTGAGCTTCTCAAGAACCCGCCCGCTGGCGAACAAGACTTTCTGAAAGAGCTGTTGTCCTCCCGTATTCCCCCCGGTGTTGATGAAGCGGCCTATGTCAAAGCCGGTTTCCTCACCGCCATCGCCAAGGGCGAAGCCCACTCTCCCATCCTGACTGCCGCGCAAGCTGTTGAGCTGCTGGGCACCATGCAGGGTGGTTACAACATTCAGCCGCTGATCGACCTGCTGGACCACAGCACCCTGGCCCCGCTTGCCGCCAAGGGCCTCTCCCACACCCTGCTGATGTTTGACTCCTTCCACGACGTGGAAGAGAAGGCCAAGGCGGGCAATGCTCACGCCAAGCAGGTGATGCAATCCTGGGCCGATGCCGAGTGGTTCCTCTCCCGCCCAGAGCTTGCCGAGAAGATCACGGTCACCGTGTTCAAGGTGACTGGCGAAACCAACACCGACGACCTCTCTCCGGCGCCGGATGCCTGGTCCCGTCCCGACATTCCGCTCCATGCCC
The DNA here is from genome assembly GCF_029237385.1 of Aeromonas sp. 1HA1. NCBI lineage: Bacteria > Pseudomonadati > Pseudomonadota > Gammaproteobacteria > Aeromonadales > Aeromonadaceae > Aeromonas > Aeromonas sp. 1HA1. The sequence continues at coordinate 49,903 of NZ_JAACGC010000002.1, read as the reverse complement.
TGGCCATGCTGAAAAACGCCCGTCCCGGCATCACTCCGGACAATGACGGCACCGTTGGCCCCATCAAGACCATCGATGCCCTGAAAGAGAAAGGCTTCCCGCTGGCCTATGTGGGTGACGTGGTCGGCACCGGTTCTTCCCGCAAATCCGCCACCAACTCGGTGCTCTGGTTCATGGGCGACGACATTCCGTTTGTGCCGAACAAGCGCGCCGGCGGTGTCTGCCTGGGTGGCAAGATTGCCCCGATCTTCTTCAACACCATGGAAGATGCCGGCGCCCTGCCCATCGAAGTGGATGTCTCTGCGCTTGCGATGGGCGATGTGATCGACATCTACCCGTTTGCCGGCAAGATCTGCAAGCACGGCACCGAGCAGGTGCTGGCCCAGTTTGAACTCAAGACAGAGGTATTGATCGACGAGGTACGTGCCGGTGGCCGTATTCCGCTGATCATCGGCCGCGGCCTGACCGACAAGGCGCGGGAAGTCATGGGTCTGCCGTTTTCCACCGTGTTCCGCCGTCCTGTGCCTGTGGCCGATACCGGCAAGGGTTACACCCTGGCCCAAAAGATGGTTGGCAAGGCGTGCGGCGTGAAGGGCATTCGTCCCGGCACTTACTGCGAGCCTCGCATGACCACGGTCGGCTCTCAGGACACCACGGGCCCCATGACCCGCGATGAGCTCAAAGATCTGGCCTGCCTCGGCTTTTCCGCCGATCTGACCATGCAGTCCTTCTGCCACACCGCGGCCTATCCCAAGCCCATCGATGTGCAGACTCACCACACCCTGCCGGACTTCATCATGAACCGTGGTGGTGTCTCCCTGCGTCCGGGTGATGGCGTCATCCACTCCTGGCTGAACCGCATGTTGCTGCCCGATACCGTGGGTACCGGTGGTGACTCCCACACCCGTTTCCCCATCGGGATCTCCTTCCCGGCGGGCTCCGGTCTAGTGGCCTTCGCTGCCGCCACCGGCGTCATGCCGCTGGACATGCCGGAGTCCGTGCTGGTGCGCTTCAAGGGCGAACTGCAACCGGGCATCACCTTGCGTGATCTGGTTCATGCCATCCCTTACGCTGCCATCCAGAAAGGGCTGCTGACCGTCGAGAAAGCGGGCAAGAAGAACATCTTCTCCGGCCGCATCCTCGAAATCGAAGGTTTGCCGACCCTGAAGGTGGAGCAGGCGTTCGAGCTGGCCGACGCCAGTGCCGAGCGCTCCGCCGCCGGTTGCACCATCAAGCTGGATCAGGCGCCGATCATCGAGTACCTCAAGTCCAACATCGTCATGCTGAAATGGATGTTGTCCGAGGGCTACGGCGACCCGCGCACCATCACCCGTCGCATCAAGGGGATGGAGGAGTGGCTGGCTAATCCTGTGCTGATGGAAGCGGACAAGGATGCCGAGTACGCCGAAATCATCGAGATCGATCTGGCCACCATCAAGGAGCCGATCCTGTGTGCGCCGAACGATCCTGACGATGCCCGTCTGCTCAGCACTGTGGCTGGCGACAAGATCGACGAAGTGTTCATCGGTTCCTGCATGACCAACATCGGCCATTTCCGCGCCGCCGGCAAGCTGCTCGAGAAGTTCCAGGGCGAACTGCCAACCCGCATGTGGATAGCGCCGCCCACCAAGATGGACAAAGATCAGCTGACCGAAGAGGGCTACTACGGCATCTTTGGTCGCGTCGGGGCCCGCATCGAGATCCCGGGCTGCTCCCTCTGTATGGGCAACCAGGCGCGCGTGGCGGAAGGGGCCTCCGTGGTCTCCACCTCCACCCGCAACTTCCCGAACCGTCTGGGCAAGGGGGCCAATGTCTATCTGGCCTCTGCCGAGCTGGCTGCCGTGGCCGCCATCCTCGGCAAGATTCCGACTGTGGCTGAGTACCTGCAGTACGCCAAGACCCTGGATGCCACTGCGGCTGACACCTATCGCTACCTCAACTTCAACGAGATCGCTTTCTACACCAAGAAGGCCGATGCGGTGATCCTGCAGCAAGCGGTATAAGGATTGGCGCCGGTTGGCGCAAACAGTCTGATAAAAAGCCCCGGCTCATGCCGGGGCTTTTGTTTGGCCGACCCTTGCTTCTGGTTCTATCTTGCCTGCCAGGGCTCAGGCATTGAGGGATTGCAGCCAGTTCGCCAGTTTTTCATGGGGGCTGCCCGGAATCGGTGGTGTGGGAGCGAGCAGGTGATAGCCGGTGCCATCCGGGATGAATCCGAGCGGGGCGGCCAGCAGGCCGGCGGCGACATCGTCGCACACCAGCCGGTAGGGGCCGATGGCGACGCCAAGGCCTGCCACGGCGGCCTGCAGGCTGAAGTAGAAGTGTTCGAAGGTCTGGGTCGGCGCCTCGTCGCTTGCACTCTGTCCGGCCTGTTCCTGCCAGCTTTGCCAGGCGGCGGGACGGGTCTTGGTGTGCAGGCGGGGGGCAGAGGGGCGCAGCGCTGGCAGTTCCCCTTGTGGCTCGAAAAACTGCGCCACCTTGCCCGGCTGACAGACGGGCCCGGTCTGCTCCTCAAACAGCAGCTGGCTGTAAAGGTCATCAGGCCAGTGAAAGTCATTGCGCCGAATGGCGAGATCTATGCCGTTGCCAAAGCTGAGGGCGCCACCTCCCGCCATCAGATGCACGTCAAGCTCGGGATGCAGGGCTTGAAAGGCAGGCCAGCGCGGGATCAGCCAGCGCATCAGCAGGGTGGGCTCGCAGGAGATGACCAGCGACTGGGGCTGGCTCTGTTGGCGCAGCGCCTGCACCGTCTCCCGGATCCTGCCCAGCCCTTCCCTGACGGCCTCATGAAGCCTGCGGCCCGCCTCGGTCAGAAAGACCCGGCGCTGGCGGCGCTCGAACAGCCTGATCCCCAGATCCTCCTCCAGCAGGCGCACCGCCCGGCTGATGGCGCCATGGGTGAGATGTAGCTCATCGGCGGCGCGGCTGAAGTTTTCGGTGCGGGCTGCCACCTCGAAACAGCGCAGTGCCGTCAGGGAGGGGAGGGAGAGGTCTTTCTGTGAGTTATTATCACCATTCATGTCAGAAGTTATCGTTCGTTATTGGTGTGAATGCCAAATAAAATAGCCGATATCTCTCAGCATCAGGACTCTTTTTCATGACCGAACTGTTAGCCGTAGTGGCCATTACCTTCTTTGCCGTCATCAGCCCGGGGCCCGATTTTGCCATGGTGTCGCGCAACAGCCTGCTGCTCTCCCGTCGCACCGGCGTGCTGACGGCGCTCGGCATAGCGGCCGGGGTCTGTGTCCATGTGGCCTATACCCTGCTGGGGGTCGGCCTGCTGATCCAGCAGTCGCTCTGGTTGTTCAACCTCATCAAGCTGGCAGGGGCTGCCTACCTCATCTTCCTCGGCATCAAGATGTTGCGTGCCAGGCCTGTGACCCATGATGAGCTGGCCAGCCAGCCAGCGCTCTCCAGCCTGGGGGCCCTGCGCACCGGGTTTCTGACCAATGTGCTCAACCCCAAGACCACCATCTTCATCGTCAGCCTGTTTATGCAGGTGGTGCGACCGGACACGGCCCTTGGCGTCCAGCTTGGCTATGGCGCCTTTATCGTGCTGGCCCACGGGGCCTGGTTCAGTGCGGTGGCGCTTTTCTTCTCCACCGCGTCGGTACGGGCCCGTCTCTTGGCGGTGCGCCACTGGATCGATCGGGTGTTTGGCGGCTTGCTGGTGGGGTTTGGCATGCTGCTGGCACTGACCCATCAATCGCGCTGAGGAAGTGGGTGAGTCATCCCCCTTATCCACTCTCGACTGTAGGGGCTTGTTTTTCATGCCTTGTGGTCCGCTTTTCGGTAGAATTGCCGCTCATTTTGAAGTCAGATGAGGCGCGGTATGACGGTCAAGTTCCAGGCATTTCACAGCATCAAGGCGATCAACAATCGGGAGGTGCTGTTCAACTGGTCCAGGACCAACCCCCTCGGCGCGCTGGATCAGGTGTGGCGTCCGACCCATAGCGACGAGCTGCAAGCGCTGCTGCGCGAACACCCCGGGCGCAAGCTGCGGCTGATCGGCTCAGGCCTCTCCTTCGAACCCATCCACAGCGTCTATGCCGAGGGCAGTCAGGCGCTGCTGGTGGATCTGTACCACCTGCGCGGCCAGCTGGCGAAAACCGCCGATACCGTCACCTATCAGGCGGGTACGCCGCTCGATACCATTTACGCTGATCTCATCGCCATGGAGCGGATGCTGCCGGCATCCCCCGGCGTCATTGGCATCCAGACCCTGGGCGGTGCGCTCAGCACCGGCACCCATGGTCAGGGGCTGCACCAGTCTGCCCTCTGCGATGCGGTGGAGGCGATGACTGTGATGCTGGCCAGTGGCGAGATCATCCGGGTCGATCGCACCGATCCGCGCTTCGGCGCCTTCGTGATGGGGATGGGGATGCTCGGTATCCTGCTCGACGTCACCCTGCGTACCGTGCCTAACCGCATCATGCGCTGCACAAAGTTCACCACCGACTATCCCTTCCTGCTGGAACACAACGAGCGGCTCAACCGCGAGCAGGGCTTCGTGAAGAGCTGGTGGTTCGCCTGGACCGGCGAGAGCCACATCTGGCTGGTGGATCCCGCCTCCGATGACGAGGTGGCCCGCTACCGCGCCGCTGGCAGCGAGCCGCTGCTGCTGGAGGGCGATATCGACGCCCGTATGAATGCCACCATAGATGCCACCCTGCAGAAGATGGCGAAAGACACCAAGGATGAAGCGCTGGCAGGGGAGCACTTCGAGACGGTGCGCCGTTTCAAGGATGCCTCCGATCTGGTGGGCAACGTCTACCAGATCCTCTGCAAGGGCATCCCGGCGCCCCAGATCAACTGCGAGGTGGCGGTGCCGCTGCATCGCATGAACGAGGCGCTGGAGACCCTGCAAGCGTGGCAGCAGGCCAATCCCGGCGTGTTGCACTACCCCTTTATCCTGCGCTGCACCGGCCCCTCCGAGGCCTGGCTCAGCGCCGCCCATGGGCAGTCGGTCTGCTGGGTGGGTTTCTTGGTCTATCTGGCGGCGGACGGCACCTTCGTCAACGGCTCCATGGAGCAGATGCGCGAGCTGCAGCAACTGCTGGTGCCGCTCGGCGGCATTCCCCATTTTGGCAAGCATCTGGCGATGGATCTCTACGACTTCCCGGCCCTGTTGCCACGCTGGAACGACTTTGTGGCTTTGAAGCGCGAGCTCGACCCTCACGGCCGCTTCGAAAACCGCTGGCTCAGCGACCTGTTTGCCAACCGGTAAGGACCCGACATGACCGATATGCAAGACACCCGTATCCCTGTGACCCTGCTGACCGGCTTTCTCGGCAGCGGCAAGACCACCTTGCTCAACCACTGGGTCAAGCAGCCTGAGCTTGGCGAGTGCGCCGTGCTGATCAACGAGTTCGGCTCGGTGGGGCTGGATCACCATCTGGTGCAGCAGGTGGACGAGCAGGTGGTGCTGCTCGATTCGGGCTGCATCTGCTGCTCGGTGCAGGGCTCCCTGGTGGAGGCGTTGCAGGGGCTCTTCATGCGCGCCATCCAGCGAAAAATTAAGCCGTTCAAGCGACTTATCATAGAAACAACCGGCCTGGCCGATCCTGCTCCCGTGCTGTTTACCCTGCGCGAAGAGGGCTTTATCGCCCAGCGTTACCGCTTCGATGGCACTGTGACAGTGGTGGATGCCGGTCATATCGAACAGCAGTTGGCGGCTCAATATGAGGCGGTCAAGCAGGTGGCGCTGGCGGATCTGCTGGTGGTGAGCAAAGGGGATCTGGTGGATGACGAACAGCTGGCGCGGGTCGAAGCCCAGCTGGCATCCCTCAACCCGGCGGCCCCCATCGAGCGGGTGACTAATGGCGAGTTGTCGCCAGCGGTGCTGGAGAAGCTCGGTGCCTACAACGAGGCGGCGGGGCGCGACGTGCGTCAGCTGCTGGCCTGGCTGCGCACCGAATCCCCCAAGCAGGGGCTGGCCTCGCCGATGCAGCCCAAGATGCAGCCATTCGCCGCTAAGGTGGGCACCGCCGCGCCGACCCACTTCGAGCATGGCAACATCGAGAGCTTCTCCCTGCGCATCGGTGAGCCGCTCAAGCCGTCTCGCCTGCTGGCCGCCATCGATGCGGTGCAGGCCCAATATGGCGATGCCCTGCTGCGGCTCAAGGGGATCTTGCAGTTGGAGGGTGAAAGCCAACCTGTGGTGATCCACGGCGTACACGGTCAGCTCTATCCGTTGCAGGCATTGGGCGACTGGCCTGAGGGCAAGGCCCAGTCCCGGCTGGTGTTTATCGTGAAAAGTCAGGACAAAGCGGGGATCGAGCGGCTGTTCCTTGATACGCTCAAGGCCCCCGAGCCCAGTCTGGAAGAGCGGCTCAAAGCCATGCTTGGCCAACCGGATGCCTGACCGGCTGATATGACCCGCTTGCGTGCGGGTCTTTTTTTATCTGAAGAGGAGGTGGTTGCTCATGCCCGATAGCACACACATGGTGACCCCTGCCCAACGCAAGTGGCTGCCGTTGCTGACGGCGGTCGGCTTCTTCATGCAGACCCTGGATGGCACCATCCTCAACACGGCCCTGCCCAGCATGGCCGAGACCCTGGGCGAGAGCCCGCTGCAGATGCAGTCGGTGATCATCGCCTATATGCTGACGGTGGCACTGCTCATTCCCGCCTCCGGCTGGCTGGCGGACAGGTTCGGCACCCGCCGTATCTATCTGGCCGCCATCCTGCTGTTCACTCTGGGTTCGTTGGCCTGCGCCGCCTCCAACACCCTGCCCATGCTGGTGGCGGCCCGGGTGCTGCAAGGCATAGGTGGTGCCCTGCTGATGCCAGTGGGGCGCCTCGCCGTGCTGAGGGTCTACAGCAAGCACGAGTTGTTGCGGGTGATGTCGTTCGTCACCATCCCCGGGCTGGTGGGGCCCTTGATCGGCCCGGCACTGGGAGGCTGGCTGGTGGAGGTGGCGAGCTGGCACTGGGTGTTTCTCATCAATCTGCCGGTGGGAATAATCGGCTTTATCGCCAGCTGGCACTTCATGCCCGACCTGCGGCAAGGCACGGCCAAGTTCGATTGGCAGGGGTTCGTGATGTTCAGTGCCGGTATGGTGCTGGTGTCGGTGGGCTTGCAGGGGCTGGGTGAGCACAGCATCTCCACTGGCTGGGCGCTGTTTGCCCTGCTGTTCGGTCTGGCCGCCATGGCAAGTTACTGGCTCTATGCCGCCACTGCCAAGGAGCCACTGTTCAGTCTGGCTCTGTTCAAGACCAGCACCTTCGCCATCGGTGTCTGGGGTAACCTGTTCGCCCGCCTCGGCAGCGGTGCCATGCCCTTCCTCACCCCGCTCTTCCTGCAACTGGGACTGGGTTTCTCGCCGAGCAAGGCGGGTATGACCATGATCCCCACTGTACTTGGGGCCATGCTGACCAAAACGCTGGTGAACAAGCTCATTCCGCGCATCGGTTATCGGCGCATCCTGATCGGCAATACCCTGGCGCTGGGGGCCATGATCGCCAGCTTCTACTTCATCGACAACCAGCTGCCCTATGGGGTACTGCTGGGCTGGTTGATGGTGTTTGGCGCCATCAACTCGCTGCAGTTCTCCGCCATGAACACACTCACGCTGCAAGACTTGAGCACCGAGCATGCCAGCAGTGGCAACGGTCTGTTGTCGGTGGTGATGCAGCTCTCCATGAGCCTGGGGGTGGCCATCGCCGCCAGCCTGTTGGGGCTCTTCTCTGCGGGGTTGTCGGCGTCGAATGGGCAGTGGCTGGGAGGCTTCCACCTCACTTATCTCTGCATCGGCCTCATGTCCATGCTGGCGGCGCTGATCTTCGCCCAGCTGGCGAGGGACAAGGGGTAAGCGGGTTGGTATCGTCAGCCGTCAGGCTGATGGTGCAGGCAGATAGCTGACCTGACAGGGCAGCTGCTCAAGCACCCGGGCAAGGTGGGTAGTCTCCAGCAGAAAGGTCTGCTCCGGGTGACCCGGCGTCCAGGTGAAGGCGTGATGGTCCATCAGTTGAGGGTCTACCAGCAGCGGAATATCGGCGCGGGGCAGAAAGGGGCAGACGGCGCCCGGCAGACAGCCGATCTCGGCCTGCATCTCTTCTGCGGTGCAGATGGAGGGCTTGGCACCGAGCGCGGCTTTGACCGCCTTGTTGTCGAGTCGCCCCCCCTGATGGGTCAGCAGCAGGGCGAAGCGACCATCCTTGAATTTGAGAAACAGCGTCTTGCTGAACACCGCCTGCCAGCCCAAGCGGGCCCTGACTCTTTCGTCGGTGGCGTAATCCAGAATGGGTTCATGCTGGTAGCGCTGATGGGGCAACTCGGCCAGCAGCTGGCAGTTGAAGTCGTGAATGGTGTCGAGCGGCATGGGGATCTCCTGTGGCGAGCCTTATCCTGCCAGCCATGGCGGGCCGGGCCCAATCACACTTTCTTATGGCGGATAAGCCGCCTTGCAAGATGCAATAAGGGCACCCTCGGGTGCCCTTGTTGATTCAGTAAGGCTGCAGCTCGCACGCTTCCCAGTGAAAGGGAATAGGGCAGAGTCGCTGGGAGGCCTTGTCATAATCCTGCCACAGCTCGCCCAGCGTGCGGCCATCGACCGGATGGCGCAGGCTTGGGGCCAGTTCGGCCAGTGGCCAGAGCACAAAGGCATTGGTGAGGATCTCGCCGCGGGGCAGGGCAACCGGGGTCTCGCAGACCCGATCACCATAGAGCAGCAGATCCAGATCCAGAGTGCGCGGTGCGAACTTCTTGGCATCCGGCTCGCGGCCGTGGGCGAACTCCATGGCGCGCAGCCGTTGGCACAGGGTTGCCAGCGGCAGATCGGTGTCGGCCCCCACGACCAGGTTGTAGAAGGGGCGGCCATTGAAGCCCACCGCCTCGCTCTCGAATACCCTGGAGACCGCCAGCTCGCCGAACTCGGCCTGCAGGGCATCGAGTCCGGCGTGGATGTGGTGCTCCCGCTCTATGTTCGAGCCCAGACTGATATAGATGCGGGTCATGCGGCGCTCCCTGTCATCGGGCTTGCACCCAGACGGATATAGAAGGAGGCCATCAGTTGGCGCTCGTGGCCGGAGTACGGTGGCGCAGGATCTCGACCCCGACGCCGGCGGCATTGGGCACGGCGCCCGGTTTGGTCAGGATGACCTTGACCCATTGCACCCGCTCGTCGGCCAGCACCAGCATGGCGACCTGCTCGGCCATGGTTTCGACCAGTTCCACCACCTTGCTGGCGGCGTGATCACAAATCTTGCGAGAGAGGGTGGCGTAATCCAGTGCCAGATTGATATCGTCGGTTGCTGCGGCGGGACGGTTGTCAAACCCCATTTCGAGGTCGAAACAGAGCTTCTGGCGAATGCCTTTCTCCCACTCATAAACACCAATAGTGGCCAAAACCTCGAGTCCGCGAATAAACACCTTGTCCATGACAGTACTTCTTCTTTACTCTTGATGGGCTGTGATAACAGCGCAGGGATGCAGGCCTGGCAACCAGTTTGCCGCGCGGTCGGTTTGAACGACACGCTTTTGGGCAACGCCAAGCCAGAGAATGTGGCCCGCATCATACCCCATTCATATCGTGGTAAAAACGACCAAGATGACGGCCCTGACGATTTTGATGATTATTCTGGCCTATCTGGGCGGCTCGCTGTCCAGTGCTGTGCTGGTTTCCCGTATCACGGGTCTGCCGGATCCTCGCGATCATGGCTCACACAATCCGGGGGCGACCAATGTATTGCGCCTCGGCGGCCGCGTGGCTGCCGTTGTGGTGTTGCTGCTCGACGTGCTCAAGGGCACGGCCCCCGTCTATCTCGCCTGGTATCTGCAAATCAAACCCGTTTACCTCGGCTTGATCGGGGTGGCGGCCTGCCTCGGCCACATGTACCCCATTTTCTTCCACTTCCGTGGAGGAAAGGGGGTCGCGACGGCGCTCGGTACCATGATGCCTATCGGTTTCACCATGGGCGGTGCCGTCATCGGCACCTGGCTACTGGTACTGCTGGTGAGCGGCTACTCCTCGCTGGCCTCCATCATTACCGTGCTGCTGACCCCGCTCTTTACTTACCTGCTCAAACCCGAATACACGCTGCCGGTCTCGTTGCTCTCCTGCCTCATCCTTATCCGCCATCATGAGAACATAGCCCGCCTGCTGAAAGGGGAGGAGCCCAGAGTCTGGGGCCGTCCGGCGCAGTCCGGTCAGGAAGAAGTAGGGGAAATGTATGATGTTGCGCAAAAAAGAGACGAACGAGACAAAAAGTGAAATTTCCCGTTGACCATCCGCCTTAAAATCCGTTTAATAGCGCCCACGCCCAGATAGCTCAGTCGGTAGAGCAGGGGATTGAAAATCCCCGTGTCGGCGGTTCGATTCCGTCTCTGGGCACCAAAATTTGGTGCCATGAAATAAAAATTTGTTCATGCACAGTGGTTTAAGTGTGCCGGCTTAGCTCAGTAGGTAGAGCAACTGACTTGTAATCAGTAGGTCACCAGTTCGATTCCGGTAGCCGGCACCATTTATAGATTGCCCAGATAGCTCAGTCGGTAGAGCAGGGGATTGAAAATCCCCGTGTCGGCGGTTCGATTCCGTCTCTGGGCACCAAGTACAATTCCTCCTTAGTTCAGTCGGTAGAACGGCGGACTGTTAATCCGTATGTCACTGGTTCAAGTCCAGTAGGAGGAGCCAACACAAAAGCCCAGCAGCAATGCTGGGCTTTTTCTTTGTCTGTCGTTTACGGCCGACCAGATTCACGTGACAGGTTCGTTTGTTACTGGCTGAGTGAGAGCATGGCCGGCCGAGATAGTAGCGTCTTTCTAGTATCTCCGTTCGACAGGGATGGCACTTAATGTCTGCTGTTGTTTCATCAGCGGCCAGCGTTATCGCTGTCTTTCCGGCGTGATACCTTGCATTTTCAGCCAGAATGCCTCCTGACAGGGATTGTGGAACAGCTTGCGTAGCGGCGTGATGGGCATGGGGCTGGTGACGACGCTGTAGCTTATCCAGCATTCGGCACACAGCTGTGCAGAGGGGACTTGATCCTGCTCTGTCTGATGACAGATGACGACCCTATTGGCGAACCAATAGGTGGTTTGCTGGTGCTGGATCAGGGTGCCACTCTCGTCATGCTCGCTATAGTGTTCACTCTGCTGGCGTGTGATGGTCGCCGGCCCCGGCTGCCGATGGATGGCTTTGATATAGGTGATGAGCTGATTCATTGCTGTTCTGTTTGTGATGGGGGCGGACTTCGGCGCTGGCCGGAGGTGTCGCGATCTTAACTTACTGTATCGAGGCCGGCAATCCTGCCGCCAGACCGAACGGTGGATCACCGTCGATATGCATTTTGGCAAGTTGCTGAAGGCCTTGCTAGTCATGCCCGAGCGCTGTCAGCAGGACGGAGTCCCCTGCCACCAAGTCATCGGACTAATGCGTAACGGGTTGAACATAGGCGGCATTCAGATACGAAATCCCAGTAAGGTAGATGAAGTCTCTGGCGGAGGTTATCCACGTTCTTTCGCTGACTTGCCGCGGTTGTTATACTCCTGCCCCGCAATTTTTCCCGAGTGCTGGTTTTATCGTGCCGACCTGGTCTGATGCGGGCTTGCTGGCTATGTTGGCCCGGCAATCGCGTCTTCCTCCCGAGTGCCGTCGTCAACACTACTGACTATTCGTCCGGATGTCAGCGGAACCTTGCTGGATACGCCATTCAAGGAGCCCTTGTCGCGAGTACGTCATGAGTTCAATAACAAAAACAACGATTCACACAGAGACAGCAATCAGGATTGGTATGGAAAATCAAGCAGTTAAAGATTCGCATACATCGCAAACCTCTCTCCGCCGCTGGCTGGAGCCGGTACTGGTGCTGGCTATTCTGGGCAGCCTGTTCGGCTACCTCGGCAGCCAGATGGGGCTCTCCTCCTTGGTCAATACCCTGTTCAACACCGCCCATCAGCTGCTGCTCAATACTGTGCTCTTCATCATGGGGATTACCGTGTTGTCGGGGGCGCTGAGTCAGCTGCTCAGCGAGTTCGGGGTGATCCGCCTGCTGGAGGTGCTGCTGGCGCCGCTGATGAAGCCCATCTTCCGCCTGCCTGGGCGCACCGCCCTGGCGGCCTTGATGACCTTTTTCTCCGATAACCCGGCGGTCATCAGCCTCGCCAAAGACAGTCGCTTTCGCAAAGGCTTCACCCCCTGGCAGCTGGTCTCACTCACCAACTTCGGCACCGCCTTCGGCATGGGACTGATAGTGGTGACCTTCATGGCCACCCTGCAACTGCCGAGTGGCGAATCCACTGCCAGTGCAGCCCTGATCGGCCTGCTTGGCTCCCTCATCGGTTCAGTGGTCTCGACCCGGTTGATGCAGCACATGATCCGCCCGCTGGTGGGGGAAACCCTGATGGATGACGAGGTAGTGAGCCTGGGTGCCAAGCCTGGTCTGAGCCAGGAGTCGGCCCCCACCTGGCTGCGGGTGCTCAATGCCCTGCTCGATGGCGGCAAGTCCGGGGTGGAACTTGGGATGGCGGTGATCCCCGGGGTGCTTATCATCAGCACTTTCGTGATGCTGCTGACCTTCGGCCCGGGCGAGCAGGGTTACAATGGCGAGGCTTTCCAGGGGGTGGCGTTGCTGCCCGTGCTGGCGGCCAAGGTGGGTTGGTTGTTCGAACTGCTGTTTGGCTTCCAGCAACCGGAGCTGGTCGCCTTCCCGGCGACCTCGCTGGGGGCGGTCGGTGCTGCCATGTCGCTGATGCCTCCCTTTATCGCCAAGGGGTGGATCACCGGCAACGAGGTCGCGGTGTTTACCGCCATGGGCATGTGCTGGAGCGGTTTCCTGAGCACCCACACCGCCATGCTGGATGCCCTCGGCTATCGTCACCTGACCTCCCGTGCCATCGTGGCCCACACCATCGGCGGCTTGAGTGCCGGGGTGGCAGCCCATCAGATCTACCTCTGGCTTGGGTGAAGGGACAGTCAGCAAAAGGGCGCCTCGGCGCCCTTTTGCTTGTCTGGCCGGCTAACGGCCTTACAGATTGCCCGGTTTGGGGATGGGGATACCGATCAGGAAGTTGTCTATCATGCCGACCATGCGTCCCAGCTCGGGTTTGGTGATGGTATCGTTGGCCCCCAGCTGTAGCGCCTTCTGGCGGTTGTCGTCACTCATCAGCGACGAGAACATGACGATGGGGGTGGTCTTGAAGGCAGGGGTATCCCGCAGGCGTTTGAGCAGGTGCATGCCGTCCATGCGGGGCATCTCGACGTCTGTGATGATGCCGCTGACGAACTCGGCCACCGGGATCTTCTCCTCCTGCGACAGGCGGTCGAACTCCATCAGCATCTCCAGCCCGTCCCCCCCATCCTTGGCGGTCACCACGTTGTAGCCTGCGGTGCGCAGCGTGGTCTCTATCATCTTGCGGATGAAGGCGGAATCATCCACCACCAGCACCGTCTTGGCCTGGCGCAGTGCCATCATGCGCTCGTCGATGATGACCTTGCGATCCTGGGTCACATCGTACTTCTCCATGCTCAGCTCGGGGTTGATGTCGGCGATGATCTTCTCGAAGTCGAGGATCATGATGAGGTTGCCATCACGCCTGACCACGGCCACCACGCAATCATTCTCGCCCGCCTCCAGAAACTGGCTGGGGGACTCCACATCCTCCCAGGAGACCCGATGGATCCTGCTGACGCTGTCGATGAGAAAGCCGTTCGCCATCTTGTTGAAGTCGGTGACGATCACCACCTTGTGGCTGGGATCAGGGTTGGTCTTGATGCCAAGCCAACCCGCGAGATCCACCAACGGGATCAGCCGCTCGCGCAGGGAAAAAACACCCACCATGTGACGTTGGGCGTTGGGGTAGTCTGTGGTTTCCGGTACCCGTATCACCTCGCGCACCTTGGCGACGTTGATGCCGTAATAGGCGATCTTCTCCCTGCCATCTGGCATCTGCTTCTTGAGGTGAAACTCGATGATCTCGAGCTCGTTGGTACCGCTCTCGGTCAGGATGGATTTACGATCTTCCCCGTCTTTGGACATCATGGTCACTCTCGTGCTTCTGGTTGCGCTGGCAGCACCCGCTGCGGTTTTCCCTCAGTATAGGAATGGATCCGCCCACTCCGGGGCGATCCACACAAGCTGGCCCTCATAACTGCTTGATCCGGCAGACAGGAAGGCGCGTACCAGCTTAACAGGGAAAGAAAGAGGCGATGGAGAAGGGCATCACACTCACCGCAAACAGGAGATGAACATGAACGAGGGCGTCGTGGTGATTGGAGCCGGGGGCGGTATAGGTCAGGCGCTGGTGGCACACTGGCTGGCGACAGGGGGCGGTCCTGTCATGGCGGTCAGCCGGCAGCCGGCACCCGTCGGGTGTGATGATCCCCGCTTGCATTGGTTGCGTTGCGATTACAGCGATCAGCAGATGGCTGACGTGGTGGCCCGTATCGCCACTCTGGCCCCGAGACCGCACCGGCTGGTGATATGCAATGGTGTCCTGCATCAGGGGGGGATCAAGCCTGAAAAGCGGCTGGAAGCGCTTGATGTCGAGGCCATGGCCAGCCTCTACCAGACCAATGCCTTGCTGCCGCTGCGCTGGATCAACCAGCTGCTCCCGCTGCTTGGCGCCTCGCCCTGCACCCTAGCGGTGCTCAGCGCACGAGTCGGCAGCATTGGGGACAATCGCGCGGGGGGCTGGTATGGCTATCGTGCCTCCAAGGCAGCCCTCAACATGCTGCTCAAGTGTGCCGCCATCGAACTCGCCCGGCGTGCCCCGGGCGTCAAGCTGCTAGCGTTTCATCCGGGTACTGTGGATACCCAGCTCTCGCGCCCGTTTCACGCCAATGTGCCAGATGGCAGCTTGCAGACGCCAGAGCAGGTAGCTCGCCATCTGGTCAGTCTGATGGCGGGGCTGATACCTGACGGCGAGCTCAGCTATCTCGACTGGCAGGGCAAGACTATCGAGTGGTAGGGATATCCAGCAGGCGAGCCAGCAGGGCGCGTAGCGCCTTGATGATGGCCGGCTTGCCCGCCAGTTGCAGCCGATTGGCCAGATGTCCCCAGTCCGCATATTGCCAGATGGTGGCGATCAGCAGCTGGCGCTCGCTGGGGGTCAGGGAGGTCAGTCGTGGCAGATTGTTGGCCAGCCAGTGCTGCAAGCTGGCTTGGCACAGCTCGAACGGCTTGTGGTGGTGAGCGAAGCAGGCCAGCTCATCGCGCTCAAACTCATCTTGCATCGGTATGGCAGGGCTCCCCTTCAGACATTGCCACACCAGTTCGGGATCCAGCCCTTTCAACTCACCTGCCAGCAGGGTCGGCAGCTGGCACACGAAGCGTTGGCGCCACTGGGTCAGCTCGGCCTCCCACTCGGGTTTCAGTGCCTTGAACAGCAGAGCGGCATGGCAGCCGCTGGCGGCATCCCGTTGCAGGCCGATGCGCAGCACCTGCAGCCCGGCCCTGCGCCAGAAGGGCAGCAGATCGGCACTGGCCGAGAAGGCCGAGCCCAGATAGTCGAGCCCTTCCTCCCGGTAATACTCCTCCAGCTGGCCGAGCAGTTGCGAGCCGAGCCCGTGGCGATGCAGCGCCGGGTGGATGGCGATACGCATCACCCGGGCGTAGCTGCGCGCCCCTGCCGTTTTGAAACCGGCGTGGGCCAGCAGGGACTGGGGCAGCAGATGGCCGCGCGGACGTCGTCGGCCCGCCCAGATCTGCTCGGCCAGTGTGGGATCTATGTTGCCTTCCCTTGCCACCAGCGCGACCCCGAGCAGGCTCTGATCCTGTTCCAGCAGGTGGATGTCGAGATCCGGGCTCTCCAGCAAAGACCTGAGATCGCTTGGCGTGGTCTGGTAGTGCGCCAGCACCAGCAGGCCGAACAGCTGATGGAGTAACTTTTCGTCTTCTGCCAATGCCTCTTGGCCGATCAGCCGCCAGCCCGGGCTGGTCGGTGGCAGGGGCGGATCCACCTCGGCATTGAGGCCCAGCAGGCGAAATACCAGGGATTCCAGCGGATCGCCAAGGCTCCAGCGGATCGGCTCGCCTAAGTGGATCTCTTGCCAATCCGGCGTCTGGTGGTCCAGCACTCGCTTGAAACGCAGGTGAAAACCGCGTCCCGTGCCCTCGTAGCCGTGTTCAGTGGTGGCAAAGACGATACGGCTGTGGCGGGCCAGCATGGCCTCCAGCAGTGGCGTGGGGATGGCGGCGGCTTCGTCCACCAGCAACAGATCGGGTTGCAGGGCTTCCTCTACCAGCCGGGCCGGTGAGCAGAACTCGAGGCCAATCAGCCGTTCCACCTCTATACCCAGCGACTGTGCCGCGTGGTCAAACAGGGTGGCAACCGTGGCCTGGGAAGGGGCTGTCACCACTATCTTGAGGTCGGGTTGCTGGCGCAGCAGCTCGGCGGCGGCTAACCCCAGCAGGCTGCTCTTGCCGCGTCCACGATCGGCACTCAGCACCAGCGGGCGGCGACGATGGCCGTGCAATACCCTGTGAATGGCAGGCAGGGCCGCGGCCTGATCATGGCTCAGCCGTCGCAGTGCGCCGATCGGTTGCCAGGGCGCGAGGCTGTGGGGCGGAAGCAGGGAGAGCGCAGGATCGTCCGCCAGCAGGTGCACCAGCCGGGCGATGAAGCCGTGGCCAGCCCGGTCCGCCTCTTCTGGCTGGGCGACCAGCCGCACCCTGTCCGGATCCGGATACTCGGGCCATTGCACTCTGGGAGGCGTCAGCAGCAGCAGCAGACCGCCCGCCCGCAGTGTGCCCGCCAGCGCGCCAAAGGCGTCGGGATGAAAACCACTGAAAGCGTTGAAGACCAGGGTGTCGCACTCCTGACCGAGCCGTTGCAGCGCCTTGGCGGTGGGAACGGGCTCATGGCAGGCCGGACCTTCTCCTAGCCAATAGATGATGCCGCCCAGCAACGCTTCGGCACGGGCGATGCAATCGGCCTCGTCCCCTTCAAGCCAGACCAGTCGCCGTTCACCGGCGCGGGCCAGGGCTTGGCGCAGGGCGTTCACCTCGGCAGGGCTCATGAGGCTGAACTGTCGCCCGCTTTGACGCGAGGTTCAAACATGCGATCCCCCATCTGATCGATGAAGGTGTGGGCCTTCTGCACCATGAAACGCTCCGCATCGGCCGGATTGGCGAACAGATCGGAGCGGATGAAGATGTGGGTCTGCAGCATGCCATCCATCTCTTTGGTGATGCGGCCCGCCAACCGGTACTGGCCCCCTTCCGCCATGGGCTCGGGGTAGATGAGATAACCGGCGTATTCGGTGGGAGTCACCTCAACGACAGGGGCTGGCTTGCTTGCGAACAGGGCAGTGAACAGTTTCTTGAGCATGATGTTTTCCTCTGTGACGGGACATTGTCACCAAGGGGTTGATGGCTGGCAAGCAGGGGATCTTATTACTAATGGTTATTTGCACTACGAACCATTCTCATTTAGATTTCATTGCGTTCCAGCATGAGGTAAACACTATGTACGTCTGTTTGTGCCGCGGCATCACAGATACCCAGATCCGCAAGGCGGTACAGGCAGGCAAGACCGAGTTTCGTCAGCTCAAGCAGTCGCTGGAGGTGGGGGCCCAGTGTGGCAAGTGTGTGCGCATGACCATGGAGATCATCGCCGCCGAACTCGACAAGGCCGAGCTGGCACAGACTCCGCTCTACTACGAAGTGGCCTGATCCGGACCGCCCCTTTTCTGGCTCGACCCGCTAACAGTCTCACCCTGCCTCTCAAGCGAGCTGGATCGCCAGACCTTTTGTTGTCACCTTTCTGGACTAAGCTCTAACGATCGAGGCCTCAGGCACGCATCAAGGAGCACTGTCGATGAAAGGAGATCCCAAGATCATTACCCACCTCAACAAGGTGCTGGCCAATGAGCTGATTGCCATTAATCAATACTTCCTGCACGCTCGCATCTACGATGACTGGGGTCTCAAGGCGCTTGGGCATAAGGAGTATCACGAGTCCATCGATGAGATGAAACACGTCGACGAACTGGTCAAGCGGGTGCTGTTTCTGGAGGGGCTGCCCAACTTGCAGGATCTGGGCAAGCTGCGCATCGGTGAAACGGTCGAGGAGATGTTGCGCTGTGATCTGTTGCTGGAGATGGATGCCATCCCGGACCTGAAAGTAGCTATCGCCTACGCCGAGTCGGTGCAGGACTATATCAGTCGCGACCTGTGCCAGAACATTCTGGAAGATGAGGAGGAGCATGTGGACTGGTTGGAGACCCAGCTAGATCTCATCGATCGCATCGGGCTGGAGAACTATCAGCAGTCCCAGCTGCATCACGGCTCATCCTGACCAGTTTCGGCATGAAAGACCGATTTCAAAACCCGCTTTGGCGGGTTTTTTTTATGTTCGGCACCATCGCTTTTTATTGTTGTTATCTGTATGAAAAACAAGCTTTTTTTGTTAATCAGGTCGCAACAATACGGGCGAGAGAGATGCATTATTGGAGCCCCGTATCGTGAAACACAATAACAACAGGTGAAAGGACTACACCATGCACTTCTTGCCCAACAAGCTGGCGCTTGCCTGCGCCATCGCACTCTCCCTCGCGGCCTGCAACGACAACAGCTCCAACGCGCCGGCGGATCCCGCTGCCACCAAGGCCTCTCTGATGCAAACCATGGACGAGGCCCTGCGCGAGAGTCAGGCGCTCGACCCCTACGGTTTTGCCATTGATGCCTCCAGCATTGCCAAACGCAAGGCGCTCGACAGTGCGCTGCTCACCCGGCTGGATGCCCTGGACCCAAGCGTGCTGAGCGAGCGGGACCGATTGTTCTACGACATGATCCGCTGGGATCTGCAGATCAATCTGGCGGGCTACGAGTTGCCCCAATCCCAGATCCCGATCCACCACTTCCGCAACCGGGTGGTGGATCTGGCCGATGACGTGGGGGCTGCCCCCGCCAGCGGCAAGGCCGCCCGCACCGTCAGCAGTGGCTTCGATTACTTCGAGCAGAGCTCGGCCAAGCGGGTCGCACCGGGGGATGCGGCCTGGCGGCGGGATCTCGACCGCCCGGCCACGGCGCCAGCGCTGGCTACTCAGGCCAGGGCAACGACGGCCCCGCTGGCCTGGTATCAGGATCACCTTGTCTGGCTCAAGGCCTATGATGCCTATCTGGCCGAGGTAAAACATCAGTTCGAGCTGGGCAGCGCCCAGGGCAATACCTTGCCGGACGAGCTGGTGGACCGTCTGCTGGCCCAGCTCAACAGCAAGCTGGATGGCGAGGTGATCGCCGGTGCCTACCTCGGCTGGCAGCTGCTGCCGGGGGAGGCCGACGAGGCGCTGAGCACCGATTACAAAGCGGTGCTGGACAGTATCAATGGCCGCTATCTGGCACTGCGGGACTATCTGGATTACCAGCATGGCGGTGCCTATGGGGTGCGCCTTGGCAGTGGCGAGTGTGACGACGGTTTCTGCGGCATGACCAATGGCCGCGACTGGTATCGCTGGTTGCTGAAGAAGCACACCACCACCAATATGACGCCGGAGCAGGTGCATGAGCTGGGGCTGAGCGAGGTGGAACGTATCTTCGGTGCCATGGTCAAGGTGTGCCATACCGTCGGCAAGTGCGACAGCGATGAGGTGGCCCAGAGCAAGCAGAGCGGCCAGATCTATGACTTCTTCCGTTATCTCAACGAGCCAGCCTTCTTCTACCAGAATCCGCTGGCTGTCTGGTCCGCCAATCTCAACCCGGGCAATGTGGCCGGTGCGGCCCTGAGCGAGCCGCAGCAGCAGGCGCTGGCGGAGCATGAGCGGGCGTTGCGGGAGTACAACGGCTTCAAGAGCAAGGCGGCGCTGGTGTTGCCGGACTTCTTCGATGCCGAGCGCACCATTCCCAAATTGGATTACGAGGTGGTGCCCGTCTCCTATGATGAGGCGCCTTATGGCGGGGTCGCCTGGTATCAGGACGGTAACCCGCAGACCGGCCGCAAGGGGCAGTTCTTCCTCAATACTTACTACCCCTATGGCCTGCAGAGCTGGAACATCAGCACCCTGCTGGCCCACGAGGCGGCGCCGGGCCACCACTTCCAGATCACCATAGCCCAGGAGCTGGCGGCCAAGGATCCCGACTTCCCGCAGTATGTGGCGAATGCCTCCTATACCGCCTATGCAGAGGGCTGGGCGCTCTACACCGAATACCTGGCGGATCACGACATGGGGCTCTATCAGGGGCGTGGCCTCTATGATCCGGCGGTGGGGGATGTGAAGGTCGAGGGTTCGCCTGCCTTCAATAACCAGTTGCAGTACTTCGGCCGTCTCAACGAGGAGATGCTCAGGGCCATGCGGCTGGTGGTGGATACCGGCATTCACTGGTATGGCTGGGGCCACGACAGGGCCGTCGGCTACATGAAGGAGAACTCGGCACTGGGGGCGGGGGACATCAGCTCTGAGGTACCCCGCTACATGGCCTATACCGGTCAGGCAACCTCCTACAAGGCGGGTCAGCTGGCGCTGATCCGGATGCGGGAGTCTGCCGAGCAGGCCCTTGGCGGCCGCTTTGACCTCAAGGCGTTCCACCACCATGTGCTGGAATACGGCATGTTGCCCATCTCTGTGCTGGAGCAGAAGCACCAGCAGTGGATTGAACAGTCGAAGTGATCACAGTTACGGCGCCCGGCAAGGCAGCGGGCGCTGCTTTCGATTAGGATACAGCTCTCTTCCCATCACTATGCTACGGATGAATTCCATGGAACTGATTGCACGTGAGATGGCGCCCCACAAGCGGGTGGCGCTGGTGGCTCACGACAACATGAAGACCCCGCTGCTGAACTGGGTGATGTGCCGCAAGGAGGAGCTAAAGCTCCACCATCTCTATGCGACCGGCACCACAGGCACCATGCTCGGCAAGAAGGCACAACTGCCCATCACCTGCCTCTTCTCCGGCCCCATGGGGGGCGACCAGCAGCTGGGTGCCCTGATTGCCGAGGGCAAGATAGACGTGCTGATCTTCTTCTGGGATCCCCTCAATGCGGTGCCCCACGATCCGGACGTGAAGGCGCTGCTGCGTCTGGCGGCCGTGTGGAACATACCGGTTGCCACCAACGAGGCCACAGCGGACTTCATCATGGACAGCCCTCACATGCAGCAGGCGTTCAGCGTGCAGATCCCGGATTATGCTGGCTATTTGAAAGCCAGGACCGAATAACGGCAGATCCGCCAGTCAGTGCTGGTTATTTGAAGGCCAGGACCGAATAACGGCAGATCCGCCAGTCAGTGCTGGCGATTTGAAGGCCAGAGCCGAATAAAAACAGCCAGATAGCAAAGAGCCGGACACTGTCCGGCTCTTTTATGTGAAGGATGGCAGCAACTTAGCGCTGGAAGCCCTTCTGGGCGAACTTGGGTCTGGCGTTCATGATCTGCTCCACCTGCTCGTCGCTCATCTTGCCACGGGAGAGGCCCAGCACCTTGTAGGTGAGCAGTGGTCGCGCGGGCAGGGCTATCATCAGCGCCCGGATCTGGTTTTCGTCCTCTTTCTCTCGCACCGGCTTGCCGTAGGCGTAGGTGAGTACGCCGGCGTCCATCAGGTTTTTGACGGCAGGTTCGGTGATCGGCAAGTTTATGACGCTTTTGCGTTGTAGCACGAACTCGCGCAGCACCGCCTTCTCGTTGAAATCGAGGAAGGCGATCATCTGGGCCAGCTGATCCTGCTGACGGCGGGATTGCCATTCATCACAGGCCCACTCCCAGGCGATCAGGAAGCCCTGGCTGCAGAAGTAGGAGATGGCGATCAGCATGCCGACCCCGAGCCAGGCGGCGTGGAGCGTGGCCCACTGGCTGACGGCACCCTTCATCAGGCCGGCTGGAAACAGCAATATGATGCTGCAGCAGAGTAGCAACCAGACCATAAGCCAGTTGAGACGGTTCAGTTGATAGAAATGTTGGATCCACCGTTTCATCGTTCATCCTTCCCAAACTATTGTGGACAGTAGGCAACTCATAGCAATCGTTATGCCAAGGCGTGGGTGCCGGGGGAAAGAGTGGGGACCCGGACGGAGAAAGCGAGGGAGCTGACCAAGGGGAACCTTACATTTTCTTACAACTTATCGGGCGGATGATCATTCATTTGCCTTGTGAGGCGGCGGTCAACTTGGTAAAAAGCCCGTACTGTCATTGGGGAGTAGCAACCCGCCCGTGATCCGGGCAGGGCTCATGTCAACATTCTTGGATCTGCCGATCCATGGCATGAGCGGCGATAGCATCTATCGCTCTGCAAGACCTTTGGCCTCGATACGCAAGCCAGCCGGGCGAGCCGTATCGGGTCCATCGGTTGTTCTGCTCGCCTGGCGGTTGCCTATTATGTTGATTACCCTGCTGTTATTTCTGCTCTCTGCCGTCACCATCTACCTGGCCTGCGAATATTTCGTCAACGGTATCGAATGGACCGGCCATCACTTCAAGTTCTCCCAGAGTGCCACTGGCTCCCTGCTAGCAGCCCTCGGCACGGCCTTGCCCGAATGCATCGTTACCCTGACCGCCCTGCTGATGGGGGATGCCCCCGCCCAGCAACAGATAGGGATAGGCGCCGCCCTCGGTGGCCCTCTGGTGCTCTCCACCATAGGCTATGCCGCCGTCGGCGTGACCCTGCTGCTGTGCATGAGCCGTGAGCACAGAGTCATCGATGGCGAGGTGCAGCGCGAGATAGGGCGGGATCAGGCCTGGTTTGTCGGTATCTTCCTGGTGGCGGTGGCCCTTGGCATGGTGGCATTCACCGGTAAAGCCTGGCTGGCACCGCTGTTCGTGCTGGTTTATCTGGTCTATGTGCGGCGTGAACTGAAACAGACCGACAGCCACGAGGTCGCGTTGCCAGAGCCCCTCAAGCTGGATCCCAAGGCCGAGATCCCGGCGCTTGGCAAGGTACTGCTGCAGACCCTGGTGGCGTTGGGGGTGGTGGCGCTGGCGGCGCAGCTGTTCGTCCATCAGCTGGAGAGCATGGGTGAGCTGTTCGGCCTCTCTCCCGTGCTGGCGGCCCTGCTGCTGAGTCCGGTGGCGACCGAGATGCCCGAGTTGATGAATGTGCTGATCTGGGTACGTCAGGGCAAGAACCGGCTGGCGCTGGCCAACATCTCCGGCGCCATGATGATCCAGGGCACCATTCCCAAGGCATTCTGCCTGCTGTTCACCCCCTGGTTGCTGGATAGCACCATGATGGTCTCCTCGCTGGTGACCCTGCTGGCGGTGGCACTGCTGTGGTGGGGCTTTAGCCGTGGACGGATGACGGCGGGCAGATTGGCCTGCGTGGGGCTCGTGTACTTGGGTTTCTGCGGCTGGCTGATGGTGAGCTGATGGCGCGCTCTATGTGAAGATGACGCCATGAGCAAGGGCAGGAGCCGATCCTGCCCTTTTTTCATGGGGTGACGTTAGCGGGTTGAGCCCCGGGATCAGAACTGCTGGAACCAGCGCTGGATCTGGACCGGATCCTTGCTCTGGGTCAGGGAGAGCATCAGCAGGATGCGCGCCTTCTGCGGGTTCAGGGTACCGGCAGCCACGAAGCCGTACTTGGCGTCATCGATCTCGGCATCCAGAGTGGTGGCGCCGGTCGGCACGCGGGTGGAACGCACCACGCGGATACCATCCTTGCTCGCCTGAGCCAGGGTATCGAACAGGGTGTGGTAGAGGTTACCGTTACCCACACCGGCACTGACGATACCGTCAAACTTGGCATTCACCATGGCCTTGGCCGGCAGATCGGTGGCGTTGGCATAGTTGTAGACGATGCCCACTTGCGGCAGCTTGTCGAGCTTGCTCACATCGAACGGGGTCTTGCTGGTGTGCAGGCGGGCCGGGCTGCGCTGATAGTCGATCTTGCCGTTGTGAATGTAACCCAGCGGGCCAAAATTGGGGGAGGCGAAGGTCTGTACCCCGGTGGTGTTGGTTTTGGTGACGTCGCGGGCATCCAGCACTGTGTCGTTCATCGCCACCATCACGCCACGGCCCTTGGAGCTCGGGTCGGAGGCGGTCACCACGGCGTTATACAGATTCAGCGGGCCATCGGCGCTCATGGCGGTGGAGGGGCGCATGGCGCCGACCAGCACCACCGGCTTGTCGCTCTTGACGGTCAGATTGAGGAAGTAGGCGGTCTCTTCCATGGTGTCGGTGCCGTGGGTGATGACGATGGCATCCACGTCATCCTTGGCCAGTAGCTCGTTGACCCGCTTGGCCAGGGTCAGCCACACCTCGTCGTTCATGTCCTGGGAGCCTATTTTGACTACCTGCTCCCCCTGCACATCGGCCACGTTCTTCATCTCGGGAACTGCAGCAATCAGGGTCTCGATAGCTACCTTGCCAGCCTCGTAGTTGGACTGGGTGGCCGACTGGCCCGCCCCGGCGATGGTGCCGCCGGTTGCCAGAATATGGACGCTGGGCAGAGCCATCGCCATGGGGGAGAGGGTCAGGCCAACAACGGCGGCGAGCAGGGTCTTGCGGATCGGTAGGGTCATGCTGCAAATCCTTATGGTTGGAATAATCGCAGCCAGTTTGCCCATTTAAACAGCAATATCTGTGATAACACTCACCAAAAGACAGGTGGGTACAGATTTTTAACCTGTTTAATACCTCTATAGAGATAAATTAACCTACCTGAAAGCCCTGTGCTTCGATCAGGGCGATCAGCGCTGCCTTGCTCAGTTCGCTCTCGATAACAGCCTTGCTGCTGGCAAAATCCACCCGGGCCTGACTAATAGCGCTCTGGGCCAGCAGGGCTTTTTGCAGGCTAGCGGCGCAGCCACCACAGGACATGCCGGACACTGTGAGTTCGATAGTCATGGGATATCTCCTCTGTTGATGTCGTGTCAGCCTAAAGCTGCCGCCCGCGGCAAGGTCAAGCCGTGCCGGACTGGCCAACGGCAGCCTCCCTCAGCCCATCAGCCCGAGGTAGTTCATCAGGGTGGCGCCCAGGCTGGTGCTGATCAGTGAGCCCTGTGTGGTGGTGGCGATGGCATATTGACGGCGAACACACCGTCATCGGATGGATCGCTATCCCATCAGTCTCAGGTAGTTCATCAGGGTGGCACCCAGGCTGGTACTGATCAGTGAGCCCAGCGTGGTGGTGGCGATGATGTTGGCAGCAAGTACGCTGTCGCCGCCCATGGCGCGGGTCATCACATAGCTGGCGGCGGCTGTGGGGGTGGAGCTGATGAGAAACAGTATGCCGAGCGCCTGCGGGCTGAAGCCAAGCGCCCAGGCGCCCGTCACCAGCAGCACCGGAATGCAGAACAGCCGGTTGGCGGTGGCCCAGCCGGTCAGCATGGCACCGCCGCGCAGGGCTTTGAGGTTGAGACTGGCGCCGGTGCAGAGCAGGGCCAGCGGCAGTGTCATGTTGGCGAAATAGTTGCCCGTGGTGATCACCAGCTGGGGCAGCTCGATACCGAGCAGGCCGAATGGCAGGGCGGACAGGATGGCGATGATCAGGGGGTTTTTGGCGATCCCCTTCAGGATCGGCTTGATCCCCTGGTTGCCCCCCAGACTGCGGGTCAGGGTGATCACGGCGAGTATGTTGTAGAGCACGGTCACCGAGCCCACCAGCAGGGCGGCTGCACCTATCCCCTCAGCGCCGTAGGCGTTTTGCACATAGGCCAGCCCCATGATCCCCATGTTGCCGCGAAAGCTGCCCTGCACGAAGATACCGCGCTGACGCCGCTCCGGGATGAAGCGGGCCGCCAGTACCTCCAGCACCAGAAAGCCGGTGAGCGTGCCGAGCAAACCGTAGAGGATGAGCCAAGGACTCGGCATGGTGGAAAAATCGGTGCGCACCATGCTGAGGAACAGCAGGGCCGGCAGGGTGACCTGAAACACCAGGCGGGAGGCGGATTCGACGAAGCTGTCTGGCAGCAGGCCCAATTGCTTGAGCCAGATGCCGAGCATTAGTACCACGCAGATGGGGCCCGTGATGGAGAGGGAAAAGTGCAGGCTTGCCAGCAGATCCATGATGCGCGTCCTGTGCGATGGCGAGCGGCACGGCGTTCGCCGGGGGAAAAAAAGCATTCTAACGCCATGGGCTTGTATTCACAGGGCTTAATCACAACAATGTGGGCAATTCTGCCGCCGAGCCCCCTGTGAGCCAATTCATGGACAAGAAACTGACCATCCTCGATATCGCCCGTCTGAGCGGAGTCGGCAAGTCGACCGTCTCCCGGGTGCTCAATCAGGATCCCAAGGTGAAGCAGGCGACCCGCGAGCGGGTGGAGCAGATCATTGCTCTGCACGGCTTTGTGCCGAGCAAGTCGGCCCGGGCCATGCGCAGCCAGAGCCAGCAGGTGGTGGGGATCATCGTCTCCCGACTCGACTCCAGTTCCGAGAACCAGGCGGTACGCGGCATGCTGGAGACCCTCTACCAGCGTGGCTATGACGCCGTGCTGATGGAGAGCAAGTTCTCCCCCGCCAAGGTGCTGGAACATCTGTCGGTGCTGGAGCGGCGCGGGGTGGATGGCATCATCCTCTTTGCTTTCAACGATCTGGACTACGACGCCATGGCGCCGCTGCAAGAGAAGCTGGTACTGGTGGCCCGCGACCATCCCGGTTTCTCCTCTGTCTGCTTCGACGATGCCGGGGCTGTGCGCACCATGCTGGCCGCGCTGGCGACCCGCGGGGTAGGCGAGATCGCCTATCTGGGGGTGGATACCTCGGACCTCACCACGGGCCAGCGCCGTCTCAATGCCTATCTCGGCTACTGCGCCGAGCAGGGATTGACGGCGCGCAGTGCTCTCGGCGATCTTAGCCTGCAGAGTGGCTACCGGCTGGCGGCCGAGCTGCTCACCCCTGCCACCCAGGCGCTGGTCTGCGCCAGCGACACCCTCGCCATAGGTGCTGCAAAATACCTTCAGGAACAAGGGCGTAGCGAGGTGCTGGTGACAGGCCTTGGCAACAACCCCATGCTCAGCTTCCTCTTTCCCAACGCCCTCAGCCTGGATCTTGGCTACCAGGGGGCGGGGGAGCAGGCTGCCCGTCAGCTGCTCGGCCAGATCGAGCAGGATCACCGTCCGCTGGCGACCATAGCCCCCTGCAATACCCTGTGAGCTCCATCACTTAGCCCTGAACAAAAAACGTGCTTTTTGTGATGCTGACCACGAAATGGGAACGTTCCCATTTCGATTGTATCAAATTGGCTGCATGCTAAATAAGAACGATACCAAAAACGCTCAGACCAGCAGACTGGTCCAAAAGGGCGGAGTAGACCAATATCAATAGAGTCACAGAGGGAAGACTCATGTCAAAGATCAACGCACAACAGCTTGCCACCCTGATCGACAAGATCGGCGGCAAAGAGAACATCGCCACCGTCAGCCACTGCCTGACCCGCCTGCGCTTCGTGCTGAACGATCCGGCCAAGGCTGACAGCAAAGCCATCGAGACCATACCTGCGGTGAAGGGCTGCTTTACCAATGCCGGCCAGTTCCAGGTGGTGATCGGTAACGAGGTGGATGACTGGTACAAGGCGCTCACCAAGGAGATAGGTGTCAGTGGTGGCAGCAAGGATGCCGCCAAGCTGGCCGCCCGTCAGAACATGAACCCGCTGGAACGGGGCATCTCCCATCTGGCGGAGATCTTCGTACCCCTGCTACCTGCCATCATCACCGGTGGTCTGATCCTGGGCTTTCGCAACGTCATCGGCGATATCAAGATGTTCGATGATGGTACTCATACCCTGGTCGAAATCAGCCAGTTCTGGGCTCAGGTCCACGCCTTCCTCTGGCTGTTGGGCGAGGCGATCTTCCACTTCCTGCCGGTTGGCGTCTGCTGGTCTGCGGTGAAGAAGATGGGGGGCTCCGAGATCCTGGGGATAGTGCTGGGTGTTACCCTGGTCTCGCCGCAGCTGATGAATGCCTATGGGATAGGCCAGCAGATCCCGGAAGTGTGGGACTTCGGCTGGTTTGTCATCGAGAAGGTGGGCTATCAGGCCCAGGTTATTCCAGCCCTGCTGGCGGGCGTGGCACTGGCCTATATCGAGACCACCCTCAAGCGCATCATTCCGGCTTATCTCTACCTGGTGATCGTCCCCTTCGTCTCCTTGCTGCTGGCGGTGATCCTGGCCCATGCCCTGATAGGCCCCTTTGGCCGCTGGATTGGTGACGGCGTCGGCTTTGCGGCCAAGGCAGCCATGACAGGTTCGTTTGCTCCCATCGGTGCTGCCCTGTTCGGCTTCCTCTACGCACCCCTGGTTATCACGGGTATCCACCACACCACCAACGCAGTGGATCTGCAATTGATGCAGAGCATGGGTGGTACCCCGATCTGGCCGTTGATCGCCCTCTCCAATATTGCGCAAGCTTCGGCTGTGGTGGGCATCATCCTCATCAGCCGCAAGGAGAACGAACGGGAGATTTCCGTGCCTGCCGCCATCTCGGCTTACTTGGGCGTGACCGAACCTGCCATGTACGGTATCAACCTCAAGTACAAGTTCCCCATGCTGTGCGCCATGGTGGGCTCCAGTCTGGCGGCGCTTATCTGCGGCTTCGCCGGTGTGATGGCCAACGGCATAGGGGTGGGCGGCCTGCCGGGCATTCTCTCCATCCAGCCTCAGTATTGGGCCGTCTACTCAGTCGCCATGCTGGTGGCCATAGTGGTGCCCATGGTGCTGACCCTGTTGGTTTACCAGCGGCAGCAAGCGGCCGGCAAGCTGGCCCAGGCCAGCGCCTGAACATAGTCATCAGGGCGGCCCTAACGGGTCGCCCTCTCCTTTTTCATTCGAAACAAGAGCAAGACTCATGAACCAAACACCTTGGTGGCAGAGTGCCGTGATTTACCAGATATACCCCAAGAGTTTTCAGGATTCCGCTGCCCGTGGCACCGGCGATCTCAAGGGGATCATGGCCCGCCTAGACTATCTCAAGACCTTGGGGGTCGATGCCCTCTGGCTGACTCCGGTTTACGTTTCCCCTCAGGTAGATAACGGTTACGACATCGCCGACTATCTGGCCATCGATCCCGCCTATGGCACCATGGCCGATTTCGAAGCGTTGCTGGCTGCGGCGCATGAGCGCGACATCCGCATAGTGATGGATATCGTGGTGAACCACACCTCTACCGAGCACGCTTGGTTCAAATCCGCGTTGGGAGATAAAAACAGCCCCTACCGCGACTACTACATCTGGCGCGATCCGGTGGACGGCGGCGTGCCCAACAACTGGCAGTCCAAGTTTGGTGGCAGCGCCTGGGAGTTGGATCAGGCCACCGGCCAGTACTACCTGCACCTGTTTGCCCGCGAGCAGGCGGACCTCAACTGGGAGAATCCGGCCGTGCGCGCCGAGGTGAAGAAGGTTATCCACTTCTGGGCCGAGAAGGGCATCGATGGCTTCCGCCTCGACGTCATTAACCTCATCTCCAAGGATCAGACTTTCCCGAACGACGAGATTGGCGATGGCCGCCGGTTCTACACCGATGGGCCGCGTATCCACGAATTCCTGCAGGATGTGAGCCGCGATGTTTTTGCACCGGTGGGCGTCATGACGGTGGGAGAGATGTCCTCTACCTCGCTGGAACACTGCCAGCGCTACGGCGCGCTCGATGGCTCCGAGCTCTCCATGGTGTTCAACTTCCACCATCTGAAGGTGGATTACCCCAACGGCGACAAGTGGACGAAA
Organism: Aeromonas sp. 1HA1; assembly: GCF_029237385.1. NCBI lineage: Bacteria > Pseudomonadati > Pseudomonadota > Gammaproteobacteria > Aeromonadales > Aeromonadaceae > Aeromonas > Aeromonas sp. 1HA1. The sequence continues at coordinate 20,379 of NZ_JAACGC010000002.1, read as the reverse complement.
GCACCGTTCGATTTCCTCGAACTGAAGCGTATCTTCAACCACTGGCAGAGCGGCATGCATGGCAAGGGCTGGTCGGCGCTGTTCTGGTGCAACCACGACCAGCCGCGCATCGTCTCCCGCTTCGGGGACGAGGGCGAACATCGGGTTGTGGCCGCCAAGATGCTGGCCAGCACCCTGCACGGCCTGCAGGGTACGCCCTACATCTATCAGGGGGAGGAGATCGGCATGACCAACCCCGGTTATCAGAGCATCGATGACTATCAGGATGTGGAGAGCCGCAATATCTTCGCCATCAAGCAGGCCGAAGGGATGAGCGAGGCCGAGATCCTCGCTATCCTCGGCGCCAAGTCGCGCGACAACTCGCGCACCCCGATGCAGTGGAGTGCCGCCCCCAACGCCGGTTTCACGAAAGGTGAGCCCTGGCTCACCCCTGCCGCCAACTACCCCGAGATCAACGCAGAGGCAGCGCTGGCCGACCGCGATTCCGTATTCTGGTACTACCGGGATCTGATCGCTTTGCGCAAGGCGCACCCCATCTTCACCCAGGGGGATTATCAGGAGCTGCTGGTGGGGCATCAGCGGATCTGGGCCTATACCCGTAGTGCCAACGGCCAGACCCTGTTGGTAGTTAGCAACTTCTACGGCGAGCCGACAGAGTTCGTGCTGCCTGCGCAGATGCTGGCTGGAGAGGGACGCCTGCTGCTTGGTAACTACCCGGATAGCCCGGCCCGGCCGCAATCTTGTATGCTGCGCCCTTATGAATCCCTGATCTGGCTGATGGAATAGACGATGACACAGGCCCCGCCCATGGCGGCAACAGAGGCTCGGCAACCCGTGCGCGGGCCCGAGTGGCAGAAGATGGTGGCGGGGGAGCCCTATGATGCAGGAGATCCTGAGCTCAAGGCGGCGCGTGAGCGCTGCCGTTTCCTCTATCACACCTTCAATACCAGTTGGCAGGAACCGCCGGCGCGGGACGCCATGCTGCGGGAACTGTTTGGCAGCCGTGGCGCTGTGTGCGCCATCAATCCTCCGTTCTTCTGCGACTACGGCGCCAACATCCACCTAGGGGAGAACTTCTACGCCAATGTCAACTGCACCATCCTCGATGTGTGCGAGGTGCATATCGGTGACAACGTGCTGCTGGCGCCAGGGGTACAGATCTACACCGCGGCCCACCCGGTGGCGGTGGTGCCGCGGGTGGCCGGGGTCGAGTTCGGCAAGCCGGTGCGCATCGGCAACAACGTCTGGATCGGTGGCAGCGTCGTCATCTGCCCGGGTGTCACCATAGGGGACAACAGCGTGATCGGTGCGGGCTCAGTGGTCACCCGGGATATTCCGGCCAACGTGGTTGCCGTCGGCAATCCCTGCAAGGTGCTGCGGCCCATGACGACAGAGGAACTGGCAGGAATATGAGTATCAAAGGGCAGGAGATCCTGCCCTTTGTGTTGTCCGTCTGTAAACTTATTCCAACCCTCATTCCACCGAGGAATAGGGGTCAAAGCGTGCTTCCTGCGTTAGCCAAATTGGGAGCGACGCCGTGTCGTTCCCCTGCCATAAACCAGTGCCCGTTGCGGCGTTGGCGATACCTGAACCCAAGATGGATATCCACATCAGATTTTTTGAATATCTAGGCCAGTTTATATCGCTAACAAAGATGGGTAGAGGTGTCTAATATTCACTCAACGCTTAGGCAGGAACGCCAAGCGGCCAAATAACAGGTCGTTCCAGGCTGTGGCACCATCAAACAGGGTGTCGGATGTCAGTGAAAGAACAACATACTATTTGAATAACCTCTTGCATGGATGCATTGATTCAGGCCGAACTGGCCTTGGCAATGACATAAAAACCAAGAGAGTGAATGAACATGAAAAACGTAATCAAGATGCTGGCCGTTGCAGGCCTGATGACAGCCGGTGTCGCCCAGGCTTCTGTCCCCGCTGACCTCAACGCCACGCCGGGCGTGCTGTTTGTCAATTGGCATGCGAGCGCTGCCGCGGATGGCAAGGCTAACCCCATGCTGGAAGTGCGTGACGAGTCTGGCGATATCGTTGCCTCCGCCCACGCCAATCTGGTGGGGACCCAGCAGGTTCGTATTCCAAGCCGCGCTCAGGGCAACCTGACCGTCACCTTGGGTGAGCAGAGTAGTGATTACCGCATCCCGTTTGGTATCGGCAGCGGCAAGCAGCGCTAAGCCGTACACGCAAGCAGAGAACGATGGCCACAGGCCAGACCGGCAGTCGCTGGCAAAGGACTCGGTCATGTTCCGCCACAGTGGCGTGAACATGCAGAGTGTTCAGAGAGAAGGCCCCGCATTGCGGGGCCTTCTGCTTTTTGTGCGCGGCGAGCAATCCCTTGTCAGAGTTTGACCATAATATGGCGCGGCACCGTGCAGTCCTCCTGCGCATAGAGGGAGAGATCCTTGCCGTAGCCCGAGATCTTCATGCCGCCGACAAACTTGTCGTAGATCTTGCCCTGGTCATTAGGTACGGCTGGCGGCGGTGCAATCCTGGCCGGCGTTGTAGAAGCCGACCCGCCACCACCGCCTCCAGATCCGCATCGTCGAAGATGGTCACCCCCAGCTCAAGCTGGGTGCGCTTCATGGTGCGTGCAGCGCTCTGCAGGATCTTCTGGCCGGTGGCGATATCGCCGGTGAGCGACACCATCCGCGCCAGCGGGTGCTCCACCAACGGCGCCCCCACGCTTTCGTCACGCCCGCAGATGACGCCGCGCGGGAAGATCTCGCTGCCCAGCTCGGCGGCGGCGCGGCTCACTGAAAAGCTGTCAGCCACAGCCACAAAATAACGGATCTGGCGAAAGGTAAAGCTCATCGGGCATCCGGCCACTCGCGACTGTGGTGGCTGTCAGCTTAACCTCGAATCCCGCTCAAACAAAAGGCGCCGTGATGGCGCCTTTGTCATTGATCTCGCAACGATTAGCGAGAGCTGGCTGCGGCCACCAGCGGAACCCGGTTCACCCCTTTGCCCATGTAGGCGAGGGTGACGGTCACTATGATGCAGGTGAAGCTGAGCCACATGTAGGGCAGGTAGTCGAGGGTGGCGACTCCGAGCACCCCTGCCATGAAGATGCCGTTGTCGCTCCAGGGCACCATGCCGCAGGTGAGGGTGCCGCCGAACTCGGCGTTGCGGGAGAGGTTCTTGCGTGCCAGTCCCAGCCGGTCGTAGTTCTTGGCCATGATCTTGGGGGTCAGGATCAGTGATACATACATGGCCGAGCCGAACACGTTGGCCAGAAAAGCGGTACCAATGGTGTGGCTGGTCAGGCTGCCGACACTGTTGATGCGTTTTTCGAAGGCACTCGCAATGACGGAGAGAATACCGACCTTCTCCAACAGACCACCAAAGCCCAGACCAAAGATGATGACTGCGACCGAGCCCAGCATGGACTCCATGCCGCCGCGACCGAGAATGTTGTCGATAAAGTCGATGCCAGAGCTGATGGCAAACGGGCTGTAGGCGGAGTGCATCGCCTTGACCGGATCCATGTCCTGAAATGCGATGGCCCAGATCAGGCCCAGCAGGGCGCCGAAGCTGATCACCGGGAAGGCGGGTTTGCGGTTGGCCAGCAGGCCCAGCACCAGCACCACGGGGACTATGGCCAGCGGGGTGATGTTGAACTGGTTGTCGAGCGCCTCCATTACCAGATTGACCTGCTCCAGACTGACATTGCCTGAGTATTGCATGCCCACCACGGTGAACAGCACGGCGGTGATGACATAAGAGAGCAGGCTGATGGGCAGCATCCCTTTGATGTGCTCCACCACGTCGACGTTGGACATGGTCGAGGCCAGCACCACGGAGTCGGAGAGCGGAGAGAGCTTGTCACCGAAGTAGACGCCGGAGAGTACGGCCCCAGCCACCAGCGGCGCAGGCACGCCGAGACTGTGGCCGATCCCCATCATGGCGATACCGGCCGTGGCGGCAGATCCCCATGAGGTGCCAGTGGCCAGTGAGGTCAGGGAGCAGATGATCAGGGTTGCCAGCAGGAAGATGGACGGGTGGATCACCTTGAGGCCGAAGTAGATGATGCTGGGCACTATGCCGCCAGCAATCCAGGTGCCAACCAGCGCACCGACGGAGACCAGGATAAGGATAGCCCCCATCCCCTTGGCGACGCCGTCAACGGCCGCCTGCTCCAGAGATTTGTAATCGTGGCCAAGCTTGATGCCGAGCCCCATGATGATGAACCAGGCGATGAACAGCGCCAGTTGGATGGGCAAATCGAGCACGCTGGTGAACGAAAATGCCAGTGCCAGGAAAATGGCCAGACAGGCAAACACCTGCGCCATGTTCGGTAGTCGGATGTGGTTTTGTTGGTTTTGCATAGATACTTCCTAAACTCTTGCTCGCCAAGGTCAGTCCCTCTCGTCCTGTGGATACACGTATCCCGAGGGGCCAACCCAAAAAGAGGCCGCAATCTACCACAAACCTGGGGGGGAGAATCCCAACAGATTTAGCAAAAATGCACTTTTGATTGGAAAACTTACCAATTAGTTGATCTCATAACCCGTTTTTGAGTGCTCTGTTTGCCCCGATGGACATTTGAATCTGATAGAAAAGTCCGATTGCATACGTCTAAAATACAAATGATAATTGTTATCAAATAATGAGGGGATGCATCACCATGATCTGGATTGTGAGAGTCATGCTGTTGGGCGGGCTGCTGGCTGTGCTGGGCTGGGGTCAGGATAAGGAGTACGGTATCTGGAGTCTTGGCTTTGTGCTGGCCGCCTGGGTCATGCTTGAACCCAGCTTGAGGCCAGCCTTGATCCTGCTGCCAGTGGCAGGGCTGACCGGTATTGTCACTTTGCTCTGGCAGCAGCCCTGGTTATGAGGTTTTGACGGGATCCTGCTTGATCTTTTGCTGTGCCAGTGTAAGTGAGTCGACAACCAGCCTCTCCATTTCGGTGCGCTTGGCATCGGTCAGGAAGTAGAGCATGTCGACACTGTGGCGAATATAGTGGGCCGGGAGCTGGTTGAGGGTGAGACAGCAGAGATCGGCCATCTGGTCGCTGGTGAGCGTCTGTTGCAGTCCCTGTTGCTCAATCTCCTTGAGCACCAGATGTTCGTAAAAGTTGTGAATATCGGTATCCGGTAGCATATGCGTTCCTTGGCATGGCGATGGGCGGTAAGTCGTCAAAAGCATAGTCATAACAAGGAGTGAAAATAAAAGGCCCATCACTTGCGTGATGGGCCTTTTATGTAATGAATGGTGCGAATAGAGGGACTCGAACCCTCACATCCGTGGGACACTAACACCTGAAGCTAGCGCGTCTACCAATTCCGCCACCTTCGCACACTGATTTTCTCCAGCTGGTTTTTAAATGCGGTTGGAGCGCATTGCTCTGTTTTTACATGTCAGAGTCATGGTGCGAAGAGAGGGACTCGAACCCTCACACCCGGGGGGCACTAACACCTGAAGCTAGCGCGTCTACCAATTCCGCCACCTTCGCACATTGTGTTACCAGTTTTGATTTACATGCTGTCTGGAGAAGCATGGTGCGAAGAGAGGGACTCGAACCCTCACATCCGTGGGACACTAACACCTGAAGCTAGCGCGTCTACCAATTCCGCCACCTTCGCACATTGTATTACCAGTTTTGATTTACATGCTGTCTGGAGAAGCATGGTGCGAAGAGAGGGACTCGAACCCTCACACCCGGGGGGCACTAACACCTGAAGCTAGCGCGTCTACCAATTCCGCCACCTTCGCACATTCGGGTTTTCTAGTTGGATTTACATGCTGCTGAATCAGCATGGCAGTATTGGTGCGAAGAGAGGGACTCGAACCCTCACATCCGTGGGACACTAACACCTGAAGCTAGCGCGTCTACCAATTCCGCCACCTTCGCATCACTGCGGAGGGGGATTCTATAGAGTTTTGGGGGAGCGTCAACAGCCAAAGGGGACTTTTTTCGTTGTTGACGTCCAAGGTGAAACCAAGGGTACAAAACTTCAGCAATTAGCCGACGTTTACGGCTCAGTAACGGCCCAATGCACTCTGGTACATCAGCTCGTACTGGGTGACCGAATCAGTCCAGTTGAAGCGGGTGCTCATGGCGTTGTGCTGCACCTTGGCCAAGCGCTCTTTGTCCTGCAGGAAGTAGAGCAGACTGCGGCGCATCGTATCGAGCAGGATGGAGGCCGTCGGATCGTTGAAGCAGAAGCCGGTGGCATGCTCGGGATCGGCATCCCAATCCACCACGGTGTCTTTCAGACCTCCCACTGCACGCACCAGTGGCAGGGTGCCATAGGCGAGGCTGTACATCTGGTTGAGGCCGCAAGGCTCGAACAGCGAGGGCATCAGGAAGAAGTCGGCACCGGCTTCGACCAGATGGGCCAGACGATCGTCATAGGTGTTGATGAAAGCGAGTTTGCCGGGATACTGCTGGGCCATGGTTTGCAGTTGTGTGGCGAGCGCAGGATCGCCAGAGCCGACGATCACCACTTGCACCTGATGGTGGAGGAATTTCTCCAGTGCAGGGAGCAGCAGGGGGACGCCCTTCTGCTCGGTCAGGCGACAAACCATGCCGTAGATGGGCAGATCCGCAACGGCAAGCCCGGCTTCCTCTTGCAGGTGCTCTTTGCAAATCTGCTTGCCTGCCATGTTGTCGATGCTATAGGTCGCAGGCAGGAACTCGTCGAACGCCGGATCCCAGTCCTTGTAGTCGCAACCGTTTAGGATGCCGCAGAGATCGGCGGCCCGCTGCTGGAAGATATGCGCCATGCCGTGGGCGCCAAGGTGAGTCAGCAGCTCCTGGGCATAGTTGGGGCTGACCGCATTGATTTTGTCGGCGTAGAGCACCCCGCATTTGAGCAGGTTGACGTGGCCGTAGTCATAGTTGAGGCGGTGTTCGTAATCCGCGATCTCGGGCATGGCCCAGAACTGCTCGCGGCCGAACACCCCCTGAAACGCCGCGTTGTGAATGCTGATCACACTGCGGGTCTGCTGGAAGAAGGGGTTGTGGGCATGGCGGGTTTTCAGCAGCAGCGGCAGCAGGCCGGTATGCCAGTCGTTGCAGTGGGCGATATCCGGGGCAAAGCCGAGCTGCTCGCAGGCATGGAGGGCCGCGGCCGAGAAGAAGGCAAAACGTTCGCCATTATCCGGATAGGCCTGATTGTTCTCGGCGTAGAGCTGGGGACGATCGAAATATTGCGGGCAGTCGAGCAGGTAGACGCAGACGCTATCCAGTGCCATCTGGTAGATGCGATAACCGATGTCTGGCAGCCCTGGATGGGTTGGCAACCAGTGTGAAGCGACCAGTCTGGCCTCATCCCGTCGCTTTATCGTCTTGTAGAAGGGCAGCATGATCCTGACATCATGTCCCTTCTGGGCCAGGTACATCGGCAGGGCTCTGGCGACGTCTGCCAGACCGCCGGTCTTGGCCAGCCCCTCAACTTCCGAGGCAACAAACAGGATTTTCAGTGGGTTAATAGCCAACTCTTGCTCCCTTAGGTACCACCACGATACCGCCTTCGGATACGGTAAATCGCTCTCGATCGTGGTCCAGATTTTCACCGATAACGGTGCCGGGCGCAATTTCAACATTTTTATCTATGATCGCGCGCCGGATGGAGCAGCCTTCACCAATCTTCACCTCCCCCAGCAGCACGGACTCACTGACATGGCTGCACGCGCCGATATTGCAACGGAAACCGAGGATGGAACGCTGGATCTGGCTGCCCTGAATGAAGCAACCGGCGGAGATGAGGGAGTTGGCTATCTTCACTTTGCACTCGTCGCTGTCGATGAAGGTGGCGGGCGGCAGTGCCGGATAGTGGGTGTGCAGCGGCCACTTGCGGTTATAGAGGGAGAAGGGAGGATTGTCGGCCACCAAATCCATGTGCGCTTGCCAGTAGGAGTCCAGGGTGCCCACATCCCGCCAGTAGACGCTCGGTCTTTCGCCCGGGATGACGTTGGTGCTGTAGTCATAGACATAAACGGGAACGCGCGGGTAGAGGCTCGGGATCACATCCTTGCCAAAGTCGTGGCTGGAGTTCTCCTCGGCAGCATCCCGCTTCAGCTCGCGGCAGAGGGCGTCGGTTTCGAAGATGTAGTTGCCCATGGAGACCAGCGCCTGGGTCGGATCGCCGGGGATGTGTTTGGGGTGCTTGGGCTTTTCCTGAAAGCCGATCATCTTCCCTTCGGTATCCACCTCGATCACCCCGAATGCGCTCGCCTCTTCGATGGGCATGCGCAGGGCGGCGACCGTCATGGCGGCACTCTTCTGCTTGTGGAAGGTCACCATCTGGCTCACATCCATTTTGTAGATGTGGTCGGAGCCAAAGATGCAGACGTGATCCGGTTCGGCCCGCTCGATAAAGCCGAGGTTCTGGTAGATGGCGTCTGCGGTGCCGTCATACCAGCGTTTGCCCATCCGCATCTGGGCCGGGATGGGGTCGATGAAGCGGTCGGTGATCCCGACGATATTCCAGCCCTTCTTCATGTGCAGATAGAGGGACTGGGATTTGAATTGGGTCAGCACGTAGATGCGCAGAAAGTCTGCGTTGACGAAGTTATTGAGGACAAAGTCGATCAACCTGTAGCTGCCACCGAAGGGGACGGAAGGCTTGCTGCGGGTGGTGGTCAGAGGCTGCAGGCGAGTACCTTCGCCACCAGCCAGGATCATGGTCAAGATGCCTGCCATCGTATTTCTCTCCCTGAATAAACAAGATGAAAAGGTTTTCAATGCTAGGTATAAAAAACACCCCTAAAGGGGTGTTTTTTATCGTGCTATTCGTACCTTATCAGATACCGGATGGCGCTCTCTAGCGGTTTGATTGTGCTGCTTAGACTTATTTACACTTTGCTCAGATAGACCTTGAATTTGGCATCACTGCTGATCACGTCCGCCCGTTTGAAATGTGTTTCCAGTATAGGCTGGTAGCGCAAGAAGGCGTTGGCAACAATGGTCAGCGAGCCATTTGGCAGCAAAAACTCCGGTGCCCTGGCGAGGAAGGTTTCGGTTGCGGCATAGAAGGTCTTGAGACCCGCATGGAATGGTGGATTGGAGACGATGTGCTGGAAACGGGTGGAAACATCCGAATAGACATCAGAGGGATGCACCTTGCCCTGCAGACCATTGATCGCCAGGGTGCGGCGGCTCGATTCGAGCGCCAGCGCGCTGATATCCACCATGTTGACCTTGAGGTCAGGATTGCGTTTGGCCAGCACTGAACCAATCACCCCTGCGCCACAGCCGAAATCGAGCAGCTCGCCCTGCATCGGTGGCACCGCCGCCAGCAGCATCTGGGTGCCGAGATCCAGCTCGGCGGCGCTGAATACCCCGGGCAGCGCCAGCACGGTCAGTTCGGTGTCACCCGCCTTGCACGGGTAGCGGCCAAACCAGCTTTCCAGTTCGAACGGGGCGACCGGCTTGCAGAGCTCGCCGTGGTAGAGGGAGCAGCGGCGCGCCGAATCACGCTTGATCGGCTTCTCGCCATAGGGGGCCAGCAGCTTGTCGGCGCCATTGATGCCACTGCGGTTTTCACCAGCCAGGAACAGGTCGGCGCCGGCTTCCAGCAGGGGAGTCATCATGGCCAGCAGATATTGCGCCTCGGCTTTGGCCTTTGGCATCAGCAGCAGCAGGGCGTCGAAGCGGGGGGCACCACCGAGCTGGTGGTCGAACAGGATCCCTTCGCCCAGGGCCGCCTGCTGGCTGCGGTAGTAGCAGTAATCGGTGGTAAAGACGGTCAGGGTCTGGGCCAGAGCGGCCAGCTGGCGCGGATAGTCATCCTCCAGCGCGCCACAGACAAGTAGCCGCTTGCCGACAAAGAGGGCTTGGTTTCGTTCCAGCATCTGGCTGACGGCACTGATAGGGCTGCTCATCGGGTCTCTCCGCTCAATTTTGGGCGGCCATTATACATAGCCCCTTTCGCCTTGACATTTATGCCGTGTTCCCGAAATATGCCCAGACACCATTTTTTGACCAGAGATGATGAAATGCGGTTCAACGGGTTGAAACGAAAGCACAAAAAAAGCCTGACATTTGGGCCTGCCGACGTTCGCGCGTAACCTCTCATCGCTGAGAAACTTAAAACCCCGGTTGCGCGCATCGTACCGGGGTTTTTTATTGCCATATACGCGTTATTTAGGAGAAGGAAAGCCCATGTTTCAAGGTTCAATCGTTGCGTTGATCACCCCGTTTCGACAGGGCAAGCTGGATGAAGAGGCGCTGCTGCGTCTGGTAGAGTGGCACATCGAGCAGGGTACCCACGGCATTGTACCTGTGGGCACCACGGGCGAGAGTCCGACCCTGACTCATGACGAGCACTGCCGGGTGGTCGAGCTGGTGGTCAAGCAGGTGGCAGGGCGCATCCCGGTGATTGCCGGCGCCGGTTCCAACAACCCGGTCGAAGCCATTGAGTACACCCGCCACGCCGAGCAGGCAGGGGCTGATGCAACCCTGCATGTGGCCGGTTACTACAACCGTCCCAATCAGGAGGGGCTCTATCACCACTTCAAGGCGGTGCACGACGCGACGACCAAGCCCATCATCGTTTACAACATTCCGCCGCGTGCCATTGTTGATGTGCAACCGGCTACCCTGGCCCGCTTGGCCGAACTGCCGCGTATCGCCGGCGTGAAGGATGCCACCGGCGACCTGGCCCGCCCCTGGACCGAGCGCCAGCTGATCAAAACGCCGTTTGCCTGGCTCTCCGGTGAAGATGCCACCGCTGTGGCCTACAACATAGGTGGTGGCCAGGGTTGTATCTCGGTAACTGCTAACGTGGCTCCCAAGCTGGTGGCCGAGGTGCAGAATCTGACGCTGGCGGGCAAGTGGCAAGCAGCGCGTGAACTGCAAGACCAGCTCATACCGCTCCATCAGGCGATGTTTGCCGAGCCGAGCCCGGCCGGTGCCAAATATGCGGTTTCCCTGCTCGGTTTCTGCAGTGAGGAGTGCCGCCTGCCGGTGATGCCGCTGTCCGAGGCGACCCGCGAACGCATCCGCAGTGCAATGCAGGCATTGAATCTGTTATAAAAATTGGGCTCTGGATCGCGCTTTTGACTGCCTGGTCAATTAATGGCAAAGTTTGCCGATATACTCGCTTGGATACAACCAAGGATGGCAGGTATGCAGGAATGGGATCCAGAGCACTTCACCAGTTTTGAACACCTCTGTGAAGTGACGCTGGCAACGGTCAGGGAAAAGACAGAAGCCGAACAAATTTACCTTTGGTTGCGGGCTCCCGAGTCCCAACTTTACAGTTTTCAGCTCGATCAGGGGCTGGTCTGCCTGAATGCAGACATTGCTGCCCCCCTCAAACTCCCCGTCATTTTCATCGAACAGGCCTTCGACAAGGGCCAGCTGGTGGTGGAGCAGATAGCCCCGACGACCGATGTCTGGGAGACGGTCGAACCCGAAATTCCGCGCCTGCGTGCCTGCTTCCCGCTCAAACGCCAGAAGGGGTTGAAGGCCGTGGTCTATCTGGAGACCCGCCGTCGTCTCGATCGCCTCTCCCGACGCCAGCAGCAGAGCATCCAACTGCTGATGCACTATCTAGCCGCCGAGCTGGAGAGCCGGTTGCTCGCCAACCAGATCGATCAGGAGCGGGATCAACGCAGGCACACCCAGGCCGATCTCATCCGCAGCCAGGCGCTGCAAGACTCTTTCCTCAGCATGTTGCAGGCGTTGCATCAGGTGGGGGTCAAACTTTCCCGTTGCGACAGCGAGCATCAACTGCTGCACGATGCGGTGGCGCTGGCCCGTCAGGATCTGCAGTTCGACCGCATCGCCATCTTCCTGGTCGACGCCGAGTTCAAGACCATGCACGGCACCTGGGGCACCAACGAAGCGGGTGAACTCATTGACGAGCGCCACTTCATCAGCGCCATTCCTGAGCATCCCGCGGTGCAGGAGGCCCTGCGCCGCAAGGACTATGTGCTGGTGCTGGAAGATGCGCCGCTCTACTACGAGAAGCAGGAGGTGGGGCGTGGCTGGAATGCCATGGTTTCACTGTGGGACGGTGCCACTCCCATCGGCTGGATCGCAGCCGACAACCTGTTGTGGCGGCGGCCGCTCAAGGCGTACCAGAGCGAGATCTTCAAGCAGTATGCGGCCATGCTCTCCCAGTTGTTGATCCGCCAGCGCACCCAGGCCGCACTGGAGCGCTTCAATCGGGAGCTGGAGCTGAGGGTCAGCGAGCGCACCATGCAATTGGCGGAGACCAACCGGGCGCTGGAGGAGGCCAACAAGCGACTGTCGCTGCTGTCGCTGGAGGATCCCCTGACCGGCATAGCCAATCGTCGTCACTGGGACCTCACCATGCAGCGGGAGTGGGAGTGGGCCCGTCGTCACCAGGGCCTGCTGGCGGTGCTGATGATCGACGTGGACGACTTCAAGTCCTACAACGATCACTTCGGCCATGCCAAAGGGGATCAATGTTTGCAACAGGTGGCCAGTTTGCTGCAGGAGGCGGAGCGGCGGCGCACCAACCTGGTGGCCCGCTATGGCGGGGAGGAGTTCGTGATCCTGCTGTGCGGCCCACAACCCGGAGAGGCCGAGCGGTTGGCGGAGCGGATTCACGAGGGGCTCCATGAATTAAAGATCACTCATCCGGCTTCCCGAGTTACTGATTTCATTACGGTTAGCATAGGTTTTAGCTATCTGGTTCCCTCGCTGGATTGCACATGGCAGAGCTTGACCGAACAGGCCGATCAGGCGCTCTATCATGCCAAATCCCAGGGGAGGGCGTGTACGCTAGCCTATCGGTGAGCCCATGGTGTGACGTCGCCATCCCTCTTCAATTGTCGTCTTGCCCTCGTTACCTATGGCATGGACTCTCCGCTTGCCGATCCCGCCGAATGGACTCTTCTCACGATGCAATGCTGCGAGCTGATCGCCGCAACTGCGCTCGGCAAGGCCGCCGCCAGCTGGGCGTTGTTTGGTGAGCTTGGTATTGGATGGGTGGTTACTCTCCGAGCAGCTCAAAGCCCATCAGCCCAAGGATGTGAAGCGGGTGTTTGAGCCCTGTGAGGGGCCGCTCTTTTATCTGTTTGCGCAGGGGAAAACCGATAAACCGGGAGACTGGCCGCTGCGAGCCCAGCTACCCGCTGGCTCCCGCCAAGCTGACCCCATCTCTTTTCAGGCAAAAATGTGGGGGCAAGCGTTTCTCGCCACCCAGGTCATGGCGACGGGGCGCGGCTCTGGCTAGAATGGGGGCCCATGTTCAGACACAGATCCCGCACCATGACCCTCTCCGGATTTCAAGGCCTGGTATTTGACCTCGATGGCACCCTGGTGGACTCCATGCCACTGCACCTTGCCGCCTGGGCACACACTGCCCGGGAGTTTGGCTTTCACTTCGATGCCGACTGGTTCTATGAGCTAGGTGGCATGCCGAGCCGCAAAATCGCCCTGCTGGTCGCCGAGCAGCAGCAGATCACCCTGGATCCGCTGGTGGTGACCCGTTGCAAGACGGATCACTACGTGGCCAACCTGCACAAGGTCACCGTCTTTCCGGCCATGCTGGCACTGGTACAGCGCTATCACGGCCTGCTTCCCATGGGAATAGGCACGGGTTCGCCCCGTATCAATGCTGAGGCCGTGCTGCGCAATACCGGGCTGGATCGTTACTTCCCCGTGGTGGTGACCGCTGACGATGTGGCGCTGCACAAACCCCATCCCGATACGTTTCTGCTGGTTGCACATCGGCTGGGTATCGAACCTGCAGCTAGTCTGGTGTTCGAGGATACGGGGATTGGCGTACAAGCCGGTCAGGCTGCGGGCATGCAGACCTGCATGGTCAGGGATGGAAAACCAGTCGACTTGCAGTATTGAAGCGAGGGGAGGTGAAACAGGCGACGCCACTCAGAGCAAGAGTGGAGTCCATTCTCATACGGGACAGGCATGATAAATGAGAATGGACTCGGTCACCCTTTGACGCAGCAATGGCGTGGGAGTGACTCAGGCAAGCATATTACTGCTCGCTGCTACTGCCGCCCTGATTGTCATCGTAACGACCGGGGGCGCCATGGGGACGCGGCGCCATGGAGACGCGCGGCTTGCGGGCGCGCTGTATGCTGACCTGGGGACGGCCGGAGTGCATGGCGATGGTGGAGATCTTGGCCTTGTAGACCAGCTGCTGGTTGCCATGGGCATCGGTCAACAGCACGCTGTACTGGTCGAAACCGCTGATGGTCCCCTCCAGCTTGATGCCGCTCACCAGGAAGATGGCGACCTGGCTGCGATTCTTGCGCAACCAGTTGAGGGCAGAATCTTGCCCGTTCCCGAGGGAGAAGGCTTGCTCGATCGTGGAGTAGCTTGGGGATTCAGTTGTCATAAATTATTGTCCCGCGGAAAAAAAAGTGGCGTTTGATTGTGCTAAATGGTCACTGGCTTGTCAAAGTCATTCTCACTCCCATCCCGGATGGGGCAACGACAGAGCTGGTCGGCAGGGGGCTGCTGCGGTAATAATTGGCAGATCAGGCCCAGTGGCGGGCCTCATGCTGGGGTTTTATCTTGCATCCGGTTTCAAACCAACACCTATCCACCTATACCCATGACGCGACCGCGTGCGAAGAGTGTGACCTGCTGGTGCCGGCCACCGCGCTGGCCGTCGGGGAGACGAGCAGCTGTCCGCGTTGCGGCCATACCCTGAGCCGTCATTTACCGGACCAGGAGCGCAGGCCCATCGCTTACGGCTTTGCGGCCATCATCATGTTCGTGCTCTCCAACTCCTTCACCTTTATGTCGTTCTCGGCCAAAGGGATAGGGCAGGAGATGACGTTTATGCAGTGCATCACCACCCTGGTGGATCAGGGCTATCTGTTTTTGGGCGCAGTGCTGAGCCTGACCCTGATTGGTCTGCCATTGGTCTACGTTGGCTCTATCATGCTGGTGCTGTGGCGGATCGACAAGGACTTGCACAGCAATGCCCTGCGCTCCCTCGGTCGCCTGCTGTGCCGGATCAAGCCCTGGCTGATGGTGGATGTGTTCCTGATCGGGGTGCTCATCTCGCTGGTCAAGCTGATGGGGATGGCAGACATCAAGATGGGGCTGTCGTTCTGGGCCTTTGTCGGCTATACGGTGTTGCTCATCAAGACGATCTCGTCACTGGACCGGATGTGGCTGTGGCAACGGCTGTTCGGCCCGACCGGGGCCCGAGAGCTGGATGCCGAGGCCACTGCCATGGCGTCCGGGCTGGTGGGTTGTCACATCTGCGGCGCCCTGAGCGAGGTGGGCGAACACAGTTGTCCGCGCTGCGGCGGCAAGCTGCACAGCCGCAAGCCGGGTGGTTTGAGCCGGACCTGGGCTCTGCTCTTGACCTCGGTGATCCTCTATGTGCCCGCCAACCTCTATCCCATTATGGATACGGTATTTCTCGGCGATGACAGCCCCTCTACCATCCTTGGCGGCGTGGTCTTGCTGTGGGCCCTGGGCTCCTATCCCATCGCCGCGGTGATCTTCATCGCCAGCGTGGTGGTGCCGCTGGTGAAAATCATGGCACTGTTGTGGCTTTGCTATATGGTACAGCGCGGCCACGGTGCCTCGCCCCTTGGCAAGCTCAAGCTCTATCGCATGACTGAATTCGTGGGACGCTGGTCGATGATCGACGTCTTCGTGGTGGCCATTCTGGCGGGCCTGATCCGGCTCGACAACCTGATGACCATATATCCGGGCCCTGCGGCCGTCGCATTTGCGGGTGTGGTGCTGATTACTATGGTGGCAGCCATGAGTTTCGATTCCCGCCTGATCTGGGATTTACAACAAGGAGAGCGCGAACGTGAGTGAGCGTAAGAAAAGGTGGAAACCCGGCTCTGATTTTCTGAGCTCGGCGGCCGCAATCTGGATGGTGCCGCTGCTGGCGCTGTTCATCGGCATCTGGATGTTGTTCCAGCACTGGTATTCGCAAGGTCCCAGCTTCACCCTGACAGTGGCCACCGCCGAAGGCATAGTGGCGGGCAAGACGGTGATCCGTTCCCGCGAGGTGGAAGTGGGCCGCATTGAGGCGGTGGAGCTCAGCGAGGATTACAGCCATGCGGTGCTGAAGGCTCGCCTGACCAATGCCGCCGCCGGCATGCTCAAGAAAGACAGCCAGTTCTGGGTGGTTAAGCCCAGGGTCGGCCGTGACGGGGTCTCGGGTCTTGGCACCCTGCTCTCCGGTGCCTACATCGAGCTGGCCCCCGGCAAGAAGGGCAGGCCGCTGGACGAGTACGCCATGCTGGACAAGCCACCGCTGGCATCTCAGGACGCCAAGGGGCTGCGGCTCTCCTTGAGTAGCCGGGATACCCGTGCACTCGGGGTGGGCTCGCCCATTAACTACCAGGGCTTCACCATAGGTCAGGTGGAAGAGGCGAGATTCCTGCCAGAAAAGAGCGAAATGCAGTACCAGATCTTCATCAACGCCCCCTATGACGTGCTGGTGAGCGGCAACTCCCGCTTCTGGATGACCCCGGGCTTCGAGGTCTCCATGAGCAGCGAGGGGATGAAGGTGAAGATGGATTCGCTCGAGAGCCTGCTCGACGGCGGCATCACCATGGGCCTGCCCCCCGGCTGGGCGCCTGGCGAGCCGGTCAAGCCGATGGATGAGTTTACCCTGTTCCAGGATCAGGCCAGCGTGCTGGCCGGTAGTCTGGATCAGTTCATCGACTATGTGTTCCTGTTCGAGGACAGCGTCGGCGGCTTGCATCCTGGCGCGGCGGTAGAGTATCGCGGCATTCGGGTCGGCACCGTCATCTCGGCCCCCTATCTCATTGACGAGAAAGGGGTACAGATGTTCCAGAACCGGCAGATCCCGGTACTGGCAAGCATCGAGGTGCAGCGTCTTTCTCACCGCTATGCCAACGCGGAGAAGGAGCAGTGGCGTGCCTTGTTCGGCAAGCAGTTCAAGGAAGGACTGCGGGCCACGCTCAAGACCTCCAGTCTGCTGACCGGGGGCAAGGTGGTGGATCTGAACTTCTATCCGGATGCACCCAAGTTCAAGCCCACCGAGCTGGCCGGTTATCAGGTGTTCCCGACCGTGCAGGCCGGGCTGGACCAGATTGAGCGCAAGGTGAACCTGATCCTCGACAAGTTCGTCGACATGGACACGGCCAAGACCTTGAACCAGGTCAACCATACCCTGGCCACCCTGGAGCAGACCCTCAAGAGCGTCAGCGCGGTGAGCGCCAATCTGGACAAGTTTACCGGCCAGAGTGCGACCCAGCAGTTACCGGCGTCCCTGAACGACAGCCTGAAGCAGTTGCAGAGCACGCTGCAAGAGTACGATGCCAACTCCCAGACCAATCAGGATCTGCGTCAGTCGGTGCAGTCGCTCAATCAGCTGATGCGTGAGTTGCAGCCACTGGTGCATTCGCTCAACGAGCAGCCGAGTTCGTTGATCTTCGATCGCGCCCGTCCCCGTGATCCTGAGCCCAAGCGAGGCCAATAATGAAAAAACAGATGATGACCCTGGCCTTGCTGGGCCTGTTGGCGGGATGCAGCTCTGCGCCGACGACGCTGCACTACTATTCCCTCGATGCCGAGGCGCAGCAGCCGACCATAATGACGACGCAACCGCTGCACCAGCTGGTGCTGAAGCCGGTCTCTCTGTCCGGCCAGCTGGACAGGATGAGCCTGGTCTATCAGCTGGAAGGCAAGGAGTTGCACTTCGCCGAGTACCATCGCTGGGCGGGTTTCCTCGATGCCCAGCTCGATCAGTTGACCCTGAACGGTCTCTCCAGCCGGCTGCCGGGTTGGGTGGTGCGTCAGGATGGTGCCCGCAAGGGGCCAGTGTTGACCATCTCGGTCGAGCGCTTCCAGGGGCGCCATGACGGGCGTGCCGTGCTCAGTGGCCGCTGGCGACTGCTGACGGAAGAGGGCACCGTCCTGCGTGACGTCCCCTTCCAGCAGGTGCGGGTGTTGCCAGAGGATGGCTACGGTTCCCTTGTCAGCGAGCTGGGGCTGGGCTGGCAACAGCTGCTCGACCAGATTGCGGCAGAGGTGCGCAAGGGCGCCTGAGGCGGTCATGAATGAAAACGGGAGGCCAGAGGCCTCCCGTTTTTTTATCCAGACACCACAGACACGGCGCCAAGACCCTGGAAATGACGGCTGAACGTCAGATACCCCTTGTCATCAGTGGGCGAGGAACTCGTACTGGCTCTCGATGAAGGTGGCGGCACGTTCGCTCAGGGCGGCGTGTACGACCTTGGTCGGGTGTACATCATCAAAGAACATCTTGCCCTCACAGTTGAGGGGGCTGGCGCTGCGGCGAGCCATAGGGTTGGCTACGGCCTGTGCCAGCAGCGGGTTGCCAGCGATGGCAAGGCGATCCTGCAGGTTGAAGGCGGAGAGACGACTGTCGGTGCTGGCACTGAGCAAAGAAAAGGGTTTCCCCAAATAGTCTCCGCCATAGCAGGCATTCTCTGTGTCGCTCAGGCCGAAGTTTTGCGGGTCACTCAGCATTTCGGCGAACTGCTTGTCGATCTCGAACAGCTTCACCAGCCCGACGGGGGCAAGCTGGCGTGTCAGGTTCAACATTAGCTGATTGTGATAGGCGGAGATATGGCTGACCTTGTCGACCACCTTCTGGCTGCGTGCATTCGGGGTCTGACCCAGATCCGGCAGGTTGAAAAGCAATATCTGCTTGGCCCCGTGTAACACCATGCGGTTGGCTGCGTCGCTGATGGCATCGCGTACCCGCTTGGCATCTTGCTCCGTATTCCAGCCATAGGCCAGATAGTCGTTGGCACCGAACCAGAGGATCACCAGATCGTCTGGCTTGAAGCGGTCTTTTTCCAGGAACTGGGTGACCTCGTAGTCCAGGTTGTTGATGACCTGATACTTGGGGTTCCAGGAGATCTTGTTGTAAGCCACGGCGGTAGCACCGCCTTCCGCTTCGTTGGCTATGGTCAGACCCGGGAACTGCGTGGTCAACTGCTCCAGCCAGAGGGGCCCGTTGGAGAAGCGACCCTCATAGTAGGGGGGGCTGGAAGGGAGGAAACCGAGCATCTTGCGGTACATCTTGCCGGTATCGGAGAGGCTGTCGCCAAACATCACGATCCGGGAAAAGGCGGGACGGCTGTCGGCTGCCTGAACTGTCAGCGCGACCAGTCCCAATAAACACACAAACCATTTTTTCATTTTGTTGTTCTCATTGATTTGAAAGCAGGTGGTGCCTGCGGGCTTTTCCTCGATAGGCAAACGGGCTGGGAAGCTGTTTTGCCATTTTGTAAGGTATCCAGCCAAATTAAATTGCGCAGCAGGCGAGGCTGATTAAGTCGATTACGGTCACATCCCCTTCACCCAAATGGGGAGCCTTCACGTTTATTTCACGCCCCGACTTGCACACTGCTCCTGTACCCAATAACAGGAGCATGAAATGAACAAGGCGAGCGTAGTCGGTCTGTTGACCCTGATGTCCATCTCTTCTTCCGCCATGGCGGCCTATACAGGTCCGCAGGAGCAGAACAAGGTTTCCGTCGCTCAGTTGAAGGATCTGGCCGATGACAGCTGGGCCACCCTGGAAGGCAAGCTGGTCAAGCATCTGGGCGGCGAGAACTACGTGTTCCGTGACGCCAGTGGCGAGGTGGAAGTCGAAGTGGATCAGGATGTGTGGCGTGGCACCGAAGTGGGCCCGGACGATCTGATCCGCATCCGTGGTGAAGTGGACCACAGCTGGAACAAGACAGAGGTAGAGGTGAAGAGTCTGGAGAAGGTCGGGGCCTGTCTCTTGATCAGATCTTGATCCCCGAAGCCATCATCTCTTTGGCGGCAATAAAGCCGTCCAGTTTACTTTGCAGTGTTTGCCAGCCTTCCCAGAGTGAGCTCCAGCCTGCAATCCCTGTTCGCTTACTATCCATAAAACCGCCCAATCTGGCTATCGCCATGTAGGCCCATTGCAAGCTGCCTTCTCGCTCTTTACGTTTACGTTTTCCCTTGTCCAGATAGTTCAGCAACTGATATTCATCCTGGGTTAGCACCGTTTCACATGACTGGTTTTCTACGTGCTCTGCTTCCCTGAGTAACCCCTGGGCCCTGAGTTCTTGCGGGAGCGTGAAGCTTTCCCTGAGCTGTAACAGGCGGACCGCCACGAACGAAAGGATCGACACCATGCGCTCCATGTTATCAGGCTCCTCCATGCGTTGCCGCTCAGCTCCCGCTCCGGTTTTCCACGCCTTATGAAAATCTTCAACTCGCCAGCGATGGGTGTAAATATCGATGACCCGCAACGCTTGTGCGAGTGACGCTACCGGCTCGCTGGTCAGCAGCAACCATTTCAATGGCGTTTCGCCCTTGGGAGGATTGACCTCCTCGGCCAGCACCGCATTGAGCGTGAGTGACCCCTGTTTGAGGGTGATGCTGCCACTGCGCAGGCAGAGCGTCGCCTTGCGGGCAGGCCGATTTTTGCGTTTGCCGCGTTTATCCACCAGGCTCTTTTG